>ONNL01000031.1 GCA_900319195.1 uncultured Ruminococcus sp.
GCTCCCGTCGAGTATGCTGACCTCTCCTCTGCCGCTCATGAGGAGAGCTCCGCGGAGATAAGGAAACGCGTCATTGCGGCAAGAAAGATACAGGAGGAGCGCTTCAAGGGTACGGGAATACTCTGCAACGCACTGATAACTCCCGACAAGCTGCGTGAATTCTGTCCCATGGACAGCGACGCGGAAAAGCTCATGGAGAGCGTATTTGACAGGCTCGGACTCAGTGCGAGAGCGTATGACAGGATAATGAAGGTCGCAAGGACTATCGCTGACCTCGACGGCTCGGAGACGATAAAGAAGCAGCACGTCGCGGCGGCAGCACAGTTCAGAAGTCTCGACAGAAAATACTGGTCGGCATGAGCCGACAGCAATACAGATAAAGCTAAGGAAGGTAACAATGAAATCGGCATTCAAGAAATTTTCTCCCGAAAAGCACAGCATTGACGCAGGTCTGCTGTTTGCCGTCACGCTCTGTGCAGGCATCAGTACACTGCTGATATACTCGATATACAGAAACGGTCTCGGAGAGGTCGAGGGAGTCGGCGCCGGATATTGGAAAACTCAGCTCATATCGGCTGTTATCGGCGCAGGCGCGGCAGTCTTCCTCTCGTTCATAGATTACAGGCGGCTCGTGAAGCTGTGGTTCATATATGCTCCTGCGGCACTCATTCTCGTAGCTCTGACCTTCACCTCGCTCGGCTATCAGCGTGAGGGCGCGGACGACCGTGCTTGGCTCCAGATAGGCTCGATAAATTTGCAGCCCTCGGAGATACTGAAAATAGCGTTCATACTCACCTTCTCCTATCACCTCTCGCGTGATGAGGAGAACATGAACAAGCCGCTCCATATGCTGCTGCTCTGCCTGCACGCAGCCGTGCCTATCGCTATCGTCGGAAAGCAGGGCGACTACGGTACAGCTATCGTATTCGCGGCAATCTTCGGATTCATGCTCTTCTCGGCAAAAATATCGTGGAAATATATGGTGGCTGCTCCGATACTCATAGCGGCGGCAGTTGCAGGAATGTGGTTCTTCGCACTCAGCGACTTCCATAAGAAGCGTATCACTATCCTCTTCCACCCCGGCACAGACCCCGAAAACATCGAGTATCAGCAGGACCTCGGACTTGCGGCTCTCAAGACGGGAAAGGTGTTCGGCAAGGGGATTTTCGGCAAGCAGAGCGACTACCTCTATGTCCCCGAAATGCACAACGACTTCATCTTCACCTACGCAGGACAGGTTTTCGGCTTCCTCGGCTCTATCGGCATTATCATAATCCTCGCGTATATCTGCCTTAAAGTCTTTGCGGACAGCCGCATCACCCGTGACCGTCTCGGAAGATTCATCTGCATGGGCGCTTTCGGACTTTTGTTCACGCACTGTATCATGAATATCGGCATGGTGCTCAAGGTGGCGCCCGTAATTGGCGTACCTCTGCCGTTCCTCAGTGCAGGCGGCACAGCTATGCTGAGTATGTATGCGATAATCGGACTTGTCCTCAGCACATACAGTCACCGTGCGATAAGCTACAATGTTTTCCACGACAACGACAGATAAAACGTGAATGCAAGGGATATGACAGCTGTTAACGGCAATGATAATAATAGGGAAATCTTTTACTGCGGCTCTTGCTATTTATATTATAATGTGTTATAATGTTGATTAATACTAAACCGAAATTCATATCATGGGGGTAAACAAATGATCAATTATGAAAAGGCAAAGGAAATCCTTGCGGAATACGGTCAGGAGCACGTTCTCGGCTGCTATGACGAGCTCTCGGAAAATGAGCGTGAGGAGCTCCTCGCTCAGATAGAGAAGACCGATTTTTCCGTGCTCGAAAACCTCATCGCAGAGAAAAATCCCAACTCCAAGCGCGGTAAATTCGAGCCGCTCGGAGCTGTTACCGTTGAGGACATCGCAAAGCACGGTCAGCAGTATTCGGAGACAGGTCTCGACGCGATTCGCGCAGGAAAGGTAGCGGCTGTCCTCCTCGCAGGCGGTCAGGGTACACGTCTCGGCTTCGACAAGCCGAAGGGAATGTACAACATCGGCATTACTCACGAGCTCACAATTTTCCGGTGCATTATGGGCAATCTCATGGACGTAGTGAAAAAGGCAGGTGCCTTCGTGCCTCTTTATATAATGACGAGCGAAAAGAATTACGACGACACTGTTCAGCATTTCAGAGAAAAGAACTACTACGGCTATGACAGCAGTTTTATCCGCTTCTTCGTGCAGGACATGGCTCCCTCGGTCGATTTCGACGGCAGGATACTCATGGAGAGCCGCTCGAGATTTGCGACCTCGCCAAACGGAAACGGCGGCTGGTTCTCGTCAATGGTACGTGCAGGACTTCTTGAGGACATCAAGTCACGCGGAGTTGAATGGCTGAACGTTTTCGCTGTTGACAACGTGCTCCAGAAGATAGCAGACCCCATGTTCGTCGGCGCTGTTATCGACTCGGGAATGCAATCGGGCGGAAAGGTCGTAAGTAAAGCCGCTCCCGACGAGAGAGTGGGAGTGCTCTGCCTTGAGGACGGTATGCCATCTATCGTTGAATACTACGAGATAACGGACGAAATGCTCACAAGACGCGACGAACAGGGCAGACTTGTCTACCGCTTCGGAGTTATCCTCAATTACCTCTTCGGAGTTGAAAAGCTCATCGAGATATGCAACAACAGGATGCCCATGCACATCGTAAGCAAGAAAATACCGTATATGGACGAAAACGGCACATTCATCAAGCCCGATAAGCCGAACGGTCATAAGTTCGAGACGCTTGTTCTCGACATGGTGCATATGCAGGACAGCTGTCTTGCGTATGAGGTAGTGAGGGAAAAGGAGTTCGCTCCCATAAAGAACCCCACGGGCATAGATTCCGTAGAATCGGCAAGGGAGCTCCTCAAACTGAACGGAGTGGAGTTGTAAGGACATTATATGAAGAGACTTCTCAGATATCTGCAAAGCTATAAAAAAGAACTTATTCTCGGACCGCTTTTCAAATTACTGGAAGCGGTCTTTGAGTTGACGGTGCCTGTTGTCATGGCGCGGATAATCGACGTCGGGATAACAAACAGGGACAGCGCCTATGTCCTGAAAATGAGCGGACTTATCGTAGTGCTCGGAGTCTGCGGACTCTGCTTCGCTATCACCTGCCAGTATTTCGCGGCAAGGTGCGCCTACGGCTTCGGCACGGAGCTCAGAGCCGCCCTCTATAAGCACATCTGCTCGCTCTCATACAGCGGTATCGACAGGGTGGGCACATCATCGCTCGTCAACAGGCTCACCAACGACACAAACACCGTCCAGAGCGGAGTGAATATGTTTATCCGCCTTGGGACTCGCTCGCCGTTTCTCATAATCGGAGCGGCTGTCATGGCTGTCACCATAAACGCACGGCTTGCGCTGATATTCTTCGTGGTCGCACCGCTCATCTCGCTCATCATCTTCCTCATCATGCGTCGGACTATCCCCATGTACAAGGCAACTCAGAAAAAGCTCGACACGGCGGCAATGCAGACCCGTGAGAGCCTTGAGGGAGCAAGAGTCATACGCGCATTCTCGCGTCAGAAAAACGAGACTGAGGAATTCGGGGAGACTGTCGATGAAATTGCGGTGAGCTCCGCGGCAGTCGGCAAAATATCGGCAATTCTCAACCCTGCTGCGTTCATGATAATGGACCTCGGTATCGTTTTCATTCTCTGGTCGGGCGGTGCAAAGGTCAGCACCGGCTCCCTCACGCAAGGTGAGCTTACGGCATTCACAAACTACATGACGCAAATTCTGCTTGCACTTGTTGTGTTCGCAAATCTAATTGTCACCTTCACAAAGGCGCTTGCCTCGGCAAACCGCATAAGCGAGGTCTTCGCGATAGCTCCAGAGGAAAACGAGACTGCTCTCACCAAAGGCGGTGACGGCAATATCCTCGAATTCAGGAATGTCTCCTTCATGTACGACAAGGCAGGCGAGGACTCTGTAAAAAATGTGTCGTTCAAGCTCAGAAATGGCGATATGCTCGGCATTATCGGCGGTACGGGAAGCGGAAAATCCACTCTCGCACGGCTTATCCCCTGCTTCTATCGGGCGACCTCGGGCGAGGTGCTCGTCTCGGGTGTAAACGTCAACAACTGCGAGCTTGACGCTCTCCGCAGAAGGATAGGCATTGTGCCTCAAAAGGCTGTCCTCTTCTCAGGCACAGTCCGCGACAACATGAAGTGGCGCAGGCAGGACGCGACGGACGCTGAGATTATCGAAGCTCTTAAAACCGCGCAGGCATGGGACTTCGTGAGCAGTAAGCCCGACGGTCTTGATTCCTTCATCAGTCAGGGCGGACGGAATTTCTCGGGCGGTCAGAGACAGCGCCTTTCTATCGCACGCGCACTCGTCGGCTGTCCGGATATACTCATTCTCGACGACCCCACAAGTGCTCTCGACTATGCGACAGACCTCGCGCTCAGACGTGCAATTAAAGAGAAAATGTCCGAAACTACGGTAATTATGATAACTCAGAGGGCAACCTCAGTAATGGACGCGGACAGGATAATCGTCATGGACGACGGCGAATGCGTCGGCTCCGGCACTCACAGCGAGCTGATCGAGAGCTGTCCCGTTTACCGCGAGATCTACGACTCTCAGATAAACAGCAGGGAGGACGGAAATAATGCTTAAAACTCTTAAACGAGTTGCCGCCTATGCAGGTCCGTATCGGGTATTCTTCGTGCTTGCGCTGATATTCGCTCTCATCGAGGTGGGACTTTCACTCGCCGTGCCGATATTCATCGGTAAGGCTGTGGACTGCTGCGTCGGAAAGGGAAACGTCGATTTTGAGCGCCTGAAGCGCGTAGTATCAGTCCTCACGGCAGCTGTCCTCGGAAGTACGCTGTTTCAGTGGCTCATGTCGCTGTGCACCAACAAGCTCTCATTCTGCACCGTCCGCGACCTCCGCGCCGATATCTTCAACAAGCTCCAGAGAGTGCCGCTCCGCTACATTGACAGACACGCTCACGGAGAGCTCACAAGCCGCGTAATCAACGACATCGAAATAATCTCCGACGGCTTATTACAGGGATTTATCCAGTTCTTCACGGGAGCGGCAACAATAATCGGCACCCTCATTTTCATGCTGACTATCAACGTGAAGATAGCGCTTGCAGTCGTGCTGCTTACACCGCTCTCATTCATCGCAGCTTCGAGGATTACAAAGGCTTCGCACGACTCGTATATGCAGCAGTCGAAGCTGCGCGGCGATATGGTCGCGCTTGCCGAGGAAATGGCAGGCAATCAAAAGCTCGTCAAGGCTTTCGTCTATGACAGACGCGCCGAGGAGCGATTCGGTGAGATAAACAGCGCATACCGAAAAACAGGCGCAAAGGCTACCTTCCTCAGCTCCCTCACCAATCCCACGACGCGCTTCGTCAACGGTCTCATATATGCGGCTGTCGGACTCATGGGAGCGCTCGGAGCTATCGGAAATTCGGCGCTTATCGGCACTATCACCGTCGGCAGTCTCTCAAGCTTCCTCGCGTATGCTAACCAGTACACCAAGCCGTTTAACGAAATTTCGGGAGTTTTCGCGGAGCTGCAAAACGCAGTTGCCTCGGCTCAGAGAGTGTTTGACGTGCTCGACGAGGAGGAAGTCCCCGATGATTCGGGCAAAGAGGTGCTCACGGACTGCTCGGGAAACCTCACCTTCGACAACGTTTGCTTCTCATATGACCCCAAGGTGAAGCTTATCGAAAACTTCTCCCTCGACGTAAGGCACGGCGAGCGTGTAGCGATAGTCGGTCCGACAGGCTGCGGAAAATCCACGATAATCAACCTTCTGCTGCGATTCTACGACATCGACAGCGGCAGCATACGTGTCTCTGGCAGGGACATCAGCGACATCACACGTGACAGCCTCCGCAGCCGATTCGGAATGGTCTTACAGGAGACTTGGGTGTTCACGGGGACGGTTGCCGAAAATATCGCCTACGGCAAGCCCGACGCGACACGCGAGGAGATAATAGCCGCGGCAAAGTCGGTCTACGCGCACGGCTTCATCAAAAGGCTGCCAAACGGCTATGATACGTTCATCAGCGAGGACAGCGGTCTCTCGCAGGGACAGAAGCAGCTCATCTGTATCGCAAGGGTAATGCTCATGGACCCGCCTATGCTCATTCTCGACGAGGCTACAAGCTCCATAGACCTGCGTACAGAACAGCGTATACAGCGCGCTTTCGTCAAGCTCATGGAGGGTCGCACCTCGTTTATCATCGCTCACCGCCTCTCGACGATAAAGCACTCCGATACTATACTCGTTATGCGCCACGGAAATGTCGTCGAACAGGGCAGCCACTCCGCACTCATGAAAAAGAACGGCTTCTATGCCGAGCTGTACAACAGTCAGTTCAGTACGTGATTTTGTGTTGCTTTTTTGATATGCCTAAGTTAACGGAAATTATCAGAGGGAAGCCCTTTTGAGAAGAGCTTCCCTCTATTTCATTTGTAAGCCTTACTTTCAAATTAAAGTCTTTGAAAGGGGGTACGGGGAAAGCTTTCCTCAGAAAGTTTTCCCCCGAATAAATCCCCGATAAGCTTCTGCAAATCAATAAGTAAGTACGATATCAAGTATCTGTCTGTACAGCTGTGCGGAGTCGCTTGCGAATTTGAAGTTGTGGTCCTCGGGGTTCTGTATCTGCATGACAACGACATACGAGCCCGTTGCCTTATAGTCGTCGTAATTATCGTAAACGATACCCTGCGAGGTCACATCGGCACTGTTTTTGAGCACGCCCGTAATATAGAGGTAATCGCCTGCGCCGACCTCCGCCGTACCCGTCTTGGTATAGAGCGTATAGCCGTCGGGAGCATAAATGCCTATATGTCCCGTAACTCCCGACATACCGTCGAGCAAGTCCTGACGGCAGCTCTCGGGGATAGAGCAGATATAGTCATAGGGAGCACTTCCCTGCGCTGTCACGGTATATCCGTCGGCAGTATCAACATATTCCTTCACTACAAAGGGTCGCACCATATCACCGAA
>ONNL01000018.1 GCA_900319195.1 uncultured Ruminococcus sp.
CTCAAGGAACGCCTCAATATAGCCGCTCTGACAGTTGCTCACGATGTACAGCGGAAAGCGCTCCCCAAGCCTTTTGAGCGTCTCCTCCAGCTGAGGATAGAGCACTCCGCCGTGCTCAGCGAGGTATTCGTTTTCATAATTGCCGCACTTTTCGAGCAGCTCCATGCGCTCATCTTTCGGCAGGTCGGAGAAGATGATGTCCGCTATCCTGTCCATAGTAAGTCCCATAACGCCCATGATGTCCTCACGGGTTATGGGCGGACGGTCATAGCCGAGCTGCTTCACTCTCTCCGTCCACGAATTTGCAACATTCTCCGAGGAATCCCAGAGAGTGCCGTCCATATCAAAAACAAGTCCGTATTTCATTATTTTTCCGCCATTCTGTAATATATCTCGTTGAGTCTGCCCCTGTCCGTGTCCACATCATCGAGGACGGAAATTCGTCCCCTGCGGACAGTCCTCGCCTTTTCCCACATATCCGCGAACATATCCTCGGTTATGCCGTAGGACGCGGGAGAGATGTCCAGACCATATGTCCTCATGCACTCCATGAGACCGCTCTCGTCCTGTCCCTGAAAGATGCAGGCAGGGATACTTCCCATAGCTACGGCAAGTCCGTGAGTTATCCTTATCTGCGGATAGTGCTCCTCGATAGCATGAGCGAAGAGGTGCTCACTGCCGCTGCACGGACGTGAGGAGCCTGCAATTTCCATTGCAAGACCGCCCATGACGAGTGCCCTTGAAAGTATGCGGATAAAAACGCGGCTCTTGATGTCCTTGCTGTCGCAGTGATAGACCGAATCGAAGCTCATTCTGCTCAGTGCATAGGCAAAGTCCTCGATATGCGTCCCCGACCTTTTCGCAGAGAGCTTCCAGTCAAAGAGCGCCGTGTGCTTTGCGAGGGTGTCCCCGATACCCGAGAGCGTCTGATTGAGCGGCGCATTGATTATCATGCTCGTATCGACGATTATCGCCGTCGGGATCTTGCAGGCGAGAGTTTTCCGCGCACTGCCCTCGGTCTCGAGTACGGCAAACGGCGAGGCGAGTGAATCGTTGCTCAGCGAGCTCGGCATACAGATGTAGACCGCCTTAGAGATGTGCGCGGCATATTTCGCCGTATCGAGCACACGTCCGCCTCCGAAGCCGATAATGACCTTCACGTCCTCGATGCAGACCCTCTTGGCAATTTTCACAGCCTCGTCGAAGGACGCTCCGTCCATCGCGTATATCTCTGCACCGCCGAAGTCGCGGCTGATGTCGCTGACCTTCTCGGAGTAGGTGTCGATGAGAAACTGCTCGGAGATTATCATTGCCTTTTCACCGATAATCTCCGGCATATAGGACTTTATTATCTCGTCGGAGCGGAAGAAGGCGTCCTCCTCGACGGCGAGACAAATCGGCAGATCAAATCTTGTATGCTGGTTCATAGCTTCACCTCATTTAGTGTAAATATAATTCTTGGTGGTCGTCTCGGGTCGGCGTTTGCGACCGCTTCCCAAAAATTTACCCTGTTTCACTTGATAAACACCATATCAAACCTCGTCCCGTGACCGACCTCGGAATAGACGATTATCTCACCGTTATGAGCCTCGGTTATCTTCTGCGCGACTGACATACCTATCCCGACGCTGTTCATTGTGATGTCGTTGCGCGGTCTGCCGAAGCGCTCGAAAATATGCGGGATATCGCTCTGAGGGATACCCTTTCCGTTGTCGCTCACGGATACAGTCACCGCCGTGGGAGTGCACTCGAGTGTGACATTTATCTCGGTGCACTCGGAGTGGTCGGCGCAGTTCTTTATGAGATTTTCGACCGCCTCACAGAGCCACAGCCTGTCATGTTTCATCACTATCTCGCCCGAGAGCTCGATAAGCTCCACGGAAATGCTCCTGTTACGGAGCAGCGGCGAGAGTCTCCTTATTGCCGAAGCACAGGTGTTATTCAGCGGCAGCTCTTCCATTTTGTACTCGACCGCTCCCGAATTGAGCCTCGCAAGTCTCAGTGCGGATTTGACAAGGCTCTCCATTGAATCGGTGTTGCGCTCGATCTCGTCGGCAAGCTCGTCTCTGCGCTCCGCCGAGAGCTTATCCATGCCGAGCATTATGTCGGTATTCAGCCGCACTACCGAGAGCGAGGTCTTGATCTGGTGGGAGAAATCCGTGAGGAAGTCCGCAAGGGCAGTCCGCTCGCGCTCCGCCTTGTCCGCAAGGAAGGTATACTGCCGCGACATAAGGCTGACCGCATAGGAAAGGCTCCCGATGCAGCCCGTGTCCTCGGTGATGAAGGTGTCCGAGTCGGAATTCCACGTTATGTTTATGCAGTTCTGACGTATCTTTTCAACGGTATCATAAATGCCGCCGACCTGCCTCAGTGAGAGTATCAACCACAGCAGGCTCAGCAGCAGAGATGTGCCGAATATCGCAGCAAAAACAGTATTCCTCACTCTGTCACGGTTATTCATGAGCTGAGGGTCCATGTCCGCGGAAATGCCGTACTTTGTGAACATCTCCTCTCCCTCAGCGGCGTATTTGCCGTCTGTGTCGGTGAAACGGAAGTCGTCCTTCCCGACACCTCCCGCCGTGTCAAGCATTGCCGTTATCTGCTCGCTGACTATCCTGTCGGCAATGCGCTCCGAGACAATGAACCCGACAACTGCCGAAGCTAAGACGATCAAGACAAAAAACGCTATCAGCCTTTTCGGCTCACGGTTGTTGACTAACTTGTCTGCTTTGTCCACTTGTAACCAAGTCCTCTCTTTGTGACTATCTGACCGTGAGTGCTGCCCTTAAGCTTATCGCGGAGTCTGCTGATGTTGACCGAAAGCGTGTTGTCGTTGACAAATTCGCCCTTTGAATCCCAGAGATATTCAAGGATAAGGTCGCGCGTGAGGAATCTGTCGCGGTTCAGCATGAGATATTCAAGAAGCTTCTGTTCGAGTGCAGTAAGCTCAAGGTCGGAGAGGTCGTCCACGGCACAGCGCCGCAGAATAGCCTTTATCCGCGAGAACAGCTCGCGCAGTCTGAACGGCTTTGTTATGTAGTCATCACCGCCGCAGTCAAGTCCGCGGACGATGTCGTTTTCGTCATCGCATGAGGTGAGAAAAATGACAGGCTTCCCGAATTTGCTCCTGACCTCGCGGCAGAAATCGGTGCCTCTCCCGTCGGGCAGCTTAACGTCGAGCAGCACAAGGTCGCAGTCCTCAATCAGCTCCGAAGCCTTTGCGAGACAGTCCGCATTCCGCACAGAATAGCCCTCTCCCTCAAGTGCAAGTGTAATATTTTTGTTCAGTGTTTTGTCGTCCTCAACGACGAGAATAGTTATCACCCGATCACCCCTTTAAATCATTATACCATTATATTACATAAAGGTCAAGAAAAAGGCAGCAAAAAGGAGCTGCATAAGCAGCTCCATGAAAATAGCATATTTATCTGCCAAGATTATAGTCATAAAGAGAGATCTCAACCTTTGTGCGCTCGGAGTATTTGTCCTTATCTATACCGTAGTGATCAAGTATATCTGTTAAATACATATCATCATTTGACTTTACAGTTTTATCTTTGGGAGAAGATCCGCTCTGAAGGTATAGATCCACACAATCATAAGCAATATTGGGATACGGTAAAGAAATGACTTCAATAGGGAGATGACGGCTTTTCATCTGTTCCCTTATGTATCTGAAACGTAAGTTATCCGTATATTTATTGATGATATTCACATACGAATAAAAGCAGCATACGGACAAACACAGAGAAACAGCAGACAAAGAAACAGCCCTTACCGCAGCTGCACTTATATTTACGCTGCTGACAGCGATCATAAAGAGTTCCCCTGCAATAATGCACATAAAGAAGCAATAATGAGAAAAACACCTTGCAGAGAACGGGTTAAGCACAAGAAAGGGAGCTGAAATGAACAGAGCCGAAAGCAGAGAATACAGCACAACAATAAACGAGCTTCTCGGGAGAAGATAATAGCTCAGATAAAGAATATCAATGTAGAAAACAAACGAAATAGCACTCTCTAAGGCATTAATGAAATAAGAGGGACTGAGTGCAACAAAATAAGAAGTAATAAATGAAAACAGAATATACGCTCCGAAGAAAACATCATAGGCAACAGCCGCTCTGATATATTTTGCCTTTTTAAGCTCCTCTGAATCGCTCTTATGGAGATAAAGAACGAGAAGGGAAATAATAATAACAATATCAACGAGCAAATAAGGCTTGAAAAGATAGTCAAGCACCTGTGTATAGAGCTTGATAGAAATACTTGAAATATCAGGGTCAAAGGATCTGACTCCGATATAATCTTTTTTATCTATTAAAATATCCCTGTAATTGATATTTAAGAACATCAGAGCCGTGCCGATCAATGTTCCGACTGTGTAAAGGCAATTCTGTACCAATACCTTCTTATATCTGAAAATAGAGAAGCCCAGAATAAAAATACCGAATACAACGCAGTATAGAGTAATATTTTCAAGGCAAAGCGCGGAGAGAGAGCCCAGAACAAAAAGAAGTACTGAATCTAAAGCCGACTGCTTACGCAATTCACCCTCAAGCATTCCTCTGCAATAAACAAAATATATAAGAATCAGAACCATTGAGATAACATAATTAGTAAAGCCCGATATCCACGAGATAACAGCCTGGTGAAAGTCAGGCGGAAGAAGGTATAAAAATAAGGAAATAATGAATACCGAACCCGACAGCTTTTACTTCTTATAATTCAGAATATACACCATCAGACCAAACAAAAGCATCAGAAAAAATGTGAATACTAAAAATCTGAGAAATGAGTGGTGAATAATAATGCAAGTAATATAATTCGTAAAAAATCTGCTGTTGCCAATATCGTCTGAATGGCGAACAACATCGGATAGAGTCTTATATGGCAGCCATGTAAAATCGTCTCCTGTCAAAAACAATGCCGCACCCTGCACGACAGTGAAAACGGCAAAAGCAAAGATCAGAGCAGCAGAGCTTTTTGAAATCCCCTTTAGATATTTTTTCATATAAACCTCCTGTATACATATGAAAAAAGGAGCTATTGAAC
>ONNL01000133.1 GCA_900319195.1 uncultured Ruminococcus sp.
ACACTGAGTACAGTCAGCACTGCTGCTATCGCTCCCGAGAGCTTGACGGAAGCGGCAATGCTTCTGCGGAGGCCCTGACCGTCCTTTGCTCCGAAGTGCTGGGCGATTATTACGGAGAAACCGTTGGAAAGACCCATTGCGAAGCCGAAGATCAGGAAGCATACCGAGCCCATGTTTCCTACTGCCGCGAGACTGTTGTCCCCGAGACCCTTTCCGACTATTGCCGTGTCCGCGATATTATAAATTTGCTGGAGCATATTTGTAAAAAGCATTGGGAAGAAGAATCCGAGGATAACGGACGAAACTTTTCCGCGTGTTAAGTCTGTTGTTTTTGACATATCGAACGCCTCCTGTCAACTACAATTATACTCCGAAGCAAAAATAATTATATCAGCATCATTGCTTTTTTATCAAAAATATGCTACAATAATAAAAATAATATCTGACAGGAGGCGATACTCATGAACACCAACCGCGACCTCAATTACAGGCTATATCTCCAGAAAACCAACGGCTTCGTCCGCACCTCATTCAGCAAGGAATTTGAACGCTATACCACGATCCGTGAGGGAAATGTCGAGCTTGTAAAGAAAAATATCAGGGAGATCCGCAGTAACTTCTTCTCGGGAAAGGGTCAGCTTTCCGACGACCCTGTCCGCAATGTCCGCTATCATGTCGTCATAGCCGTTGCACTCATAGCACGCTCCTGCGTGGAGGGCGGTCTTTCGCACGATGTCGCCTATACGCTCAGTGACATCTACATTCAGCGAGCGGACAAGTGCAGGGAGCTTGAAAAACTGCTCGACATACTCGAGGAGATGCAGATAGACTTTGCAACTCGCATGAGGGAGCTGAAAAAGGAACACGTCATTTCAATACATATCCGCCGCTGCATCGACTACATCTATAATAACCTCAACGACAAGCTCACACTGACTCAGCTCTCCGAGGTGACGGGGCTTAACGAGACATACCTCTCTCGGCTTTTCAGGAAGGAGACGGGAGCCTCGATACACGATTTCGTTCAGCACGCTAAGATCTCGACGGCACAGAATATGCTGAAATACTCGGATTTCAGCAGCTCCGAGATAGCGCTCTCGCTCGGCTTTTCGTCTCAGAGCGCGTTCATTTCGCAGTTTCGGGCACAGACGGGAATGACTCCCAAGAAATACCGCGACACCTATGCGGAATAGCAGTCCCAGAGGAAAATAATGGTGGGACTTGACAAGGTGAATTAAGTGTGCTACAATGTTAATAATGACATATGTCAGAAAGGGTGACGCAGGTGCCAAGAAAGGAAAAAACGCGCAGCGTGGGGACTATCCCCGAATATACGGGATTTCTGCCCGACGGTATATCAAACGGAGAAATGTCCGTGCTGACTGTTGATGAATTTGAGACGATAAGGCTTATCGACCTCGAAAAACAGAATCAGGAACAGGCTGCCGAGAAAATGGGCGTTGCAAGGACTACTGTCACTGCGATATACGAAAGGGCACGGTATAAGCTTGCGGACTCCGTTGTAAACGGCAAGCGTCTGCTGATAGAGGGCGGTAATTTCCGCTGCTGTGCGGCGGCTTGTCCGAAAATGAAAAAAGGAGAAGATATCATGAGAATAGCAGTAACATACGAAAACGGTGAGATATTCCAGCATTTCGGCAAAACGGAGCAGTTCAAGCTCTATGACATTGAGGACGGTGCAATAAAGTCCACACAGGTAGTAGGCACAAACGGTGCAGGTCACGGTGCTCTTGCAGGCTTCTTGAAGCAGGCACAGGCTGATGTCCTCATCTGCGGCGGCATAGGCGGCGGAGCACAGATGGCAATGGCAGAGTCTGGAATCAAGCTCTACGGCGGCAATTCGGGCAGTGCGGACGAGGCAGTAAATGCCTTCCTCAGCGGAGCACTTGCACAGAATGAGAATCCCACCTGCGACCACCACGGTCACGGCGAGGGACACTCCTGCGGCGACCACGGCTGTCACTGATATGCGTGCGGTAACACTCGTCGAAAATACCGAGGGACACTGCGGCTGTATTGCCGAGCACGGTCTGAGCATTTACATTGAAACGGCTAAGCACAGGCTTCTTCTCGATACGGGACAGACTGACGCAGTTGTCATGAATGCGCAGACACTCGGCATTGACCTTGCGAAAGTAGATACGGTCATACTCAGCCACGGTCACTACGACCACTCGGGCGGCATACTCCCGTTTGCGAAGCTCAGCAGCACTGCTCGGATAATCATGCAGAGGACTGCAACGGAGCCTCACTACAACATGGAGCGCTATATCGGCATTGCTCCCGAAATAGCAGAGCTTCCGAATCTCAGCCTTATTGACGGCGACGTGCGACTTGATGACGAGCTCTTTCTGTTCACGGGCATAACGGGCAGGCGGTGCTTCCCGACGGGCAACAGCCGGCTGAAAATGATAGAAAACGGCGAGAAGGTCTGCGACGACTTTCGCCACGAGCAGTGCCTTGACATCGTTCAGGACGGCAGACATATCCTGCTGTCAGGCTGTGCACACAACGGTATACTCAATATCCTTGACCGATACCGCGAGATATTCGGCTTTATGCCCGACTATGTGATAACGGGATTCCACATGATGAAGCGCGAGGGCGAGCATACCCCCGAGGAGCTTGAGGTCATACGCGAGACTGCGCGTGAGCTCTCAGCGACCGATACCGTTTTTTACAGCGGTCACTGTACGGGACTCCCTGCATTTGACGAGATGAAGCGGATAATGGGCGATAAGCTCCGAGCGCTCCACAGCGGCGGCGAGATAGAGCTGTGAGGATTTGCGGACACAGTTCAGGTGAAAATATTTACAAAAAATTATCTGTCCATTTTTGAAAATCGCTTGACAAAAATGCAGAAATGTGGTAAAATAATGTATATTGCAAAAGAAACTGAGGTTTCAGAGCAAGAGATTGCTGACGCGGCATGAGCCGTGCGAGGCTATGAACGCTGTATGCGGCGGAATAAGGGTTCCGCAGGCATCAGCCGGCAACGTCTGTTGCCTTATTGATTCGGCTGTTATGCCGATAACACATAAGTTATGCTTGAATCAACTTGTGATTGGTCAATAAGAGTAGTAAAAGGTATCTTGCTTATATAGACTCTGAAACCGTATGATATAATTGCGCGGAAGCGCATGAGATCTCATGCACATACAGGTTGAGAAAACTGTATGTGCATTTTTTGTATTATGACGAGGTGCCGCATGGAAAACAAACTTAAACTCTACGGATTCAATAACCTTACGAAGTCGCTGAGCTTCAATATCTATGACGTATGCTATGCGAGGACTCCGAAGGCTCAGCTCGAATATATCGCCTATGTTGACGAGCAGTATAACTCTGCGCGTATCACCGATATCATGACTCATCTCACCGAGATGATAGGCGCAAAGGTGCTGAGTATGTCGAGACAGGACTACGACCCGCAGGGAGCCTCCGCTACCTTCCTCATTGCCGATGATGAAATGGTGCCTCTCGGCAACGGCACTGAGTATGTAGCTCACCTCGACAAGAGCCATGTCACAGTCCATACCTATCCCGAGTATCACCCCGATACGAGCATAGCTACATTCAGGGTGGACATCGACGTTGCTACCTGCGGCAAGATAACTCCGCTCACGGCGCTCGATTACCTCATCGGGAGCTTTGACTCCGACATCATCACTATGGACTACCGTGTGCGCGGCTTCACGCGCGACCTCAAGGGCGAGAAGGTGTTCATAGACCACGACATAACGTCCATTCAGGATTACATCGACAGCGCGACGCTTCTGAAATACGACGCGGTCGATATAAATGTCTATCAGGCGAATATGTTCCACACAAAAATGCTCATAAAGGAGCTTGATCTCCAGAATTACCTCTTCAATGCCAAGGTCGAGGACCTCTCTCCCGAGCGGAGACGTGAGATAGAAACGGCGCTCAAGAGGGAAATGGTAGAAATTTTCAGCGGAAGGAATGTTTACGGAAATGGAACTGTCACAGACTGATGCCCCGATATATGAGGCACTTCGGCGCTTCCGCAGAATGAGGATAGTGCCCTTCGATGTCCCCGGGCACAAGCGCGGACGCGGCAATATGGAGCTCACGGAGTTTCTCGGTGAGGACTGCATGAACGTCGATGTAAACTCGATGAAGCCGCTCGACAATCTCTGCCACCCCGTCTCAGTAATAAAGGACGCGGAGACACTCGCGGCACAGGCATTCGGCGCGGCAAATGCCTTCTTCATGGTCGGAGGTACCACCTCAGCCGTGCAGGCGATGATACTCTATGCCTGCAAGAGCGGCGACAAGATAATCATGCCGAGAAATGTCCACAGGAGCGCGATAAACTCGCTTATCCTCGCAGACGCGATACCTGTTTATGTCAATCCCGAGGTCAATGCACAGCTCGGCATATCGCTCGGAATGTCCGTCTCACAGGTCGAGCAGGCGATAAAGAACAACCCCGACGCAAAGGCGATAATGGTCAATAACCCGACGTACTACGGTATCTGCTCCGATCTGAGAAAAATAGTGGAGCTTGCCCATGCTCACGGAATGCTCGTGCTCGTTGACGAGGCTCACGGCACTCACTTTTATTTCGGTGAGAATTTTCCCGTTTCGGCAATGGCTGCGGGAGCGGACATTGCTGCGGCAAGTATGCACAAATCGGGCGGAAGCCTTACGCAGAGCTCGTTTCTGCTCATGGGCGACAAGATAAACTCGGACTATATGCGCCAGATAGTGAACCTCACCCAGACCACAAGCGCCT
The DNA here is from genome assembly GCA_900319195.1 of uncultured Ruminococcus sp. Taxonomy (GTDB): domain Bacteria; phylum Bacillota; class Clostridia; order Oscillospirales; family Ruminococcaceae; genus Ruminococcus. The sequence continues at coordinate 4,781 of ONNL01000133.1, forward strand.
CGTATCTGCTGCTCTCAAGCCTTGATATTTCAAGGAAGAGACTTGCTCTCGGCGGACGCGAGATATTTGAAAAGACCGTTGAAATGGCTCAGTATGCGCGTGACGAGATAAACTCGATAGGCGGCTATTACGCATATTCAAAGGAGCTCGTAAACGGCGACAGCATATATGATTTCGATATTTCCAAGCTCTCGGTATATACGCTCCCGATAGGACTTGCAGGCATTGAGGTCTATGACCTTCTCCGCGACGAGTACGACATTCAGATAGAATTCGGTGACATAGGCAACATTCTCGCATATATTTCCGTAGGCGACAGAAAGCGCGATATTGAGCGCCTTATCAGCGCCCTCTCCGAGATAAAGCGCCGCTTCGGAAAGTCGGGCACGGGAATGCTGACACAGGAGTATATTGCCCCGATAGTTGCAGAGACTCCGAGAAATGCCTTCTATGCGGAGAAAAAGTCACTCCCTCTCGAGCAGACCGCAGGCGAGGTATGCAGTGAGTTTGTAATGTGCTACCCTCCGGGAATACCGATACTTGCGCCGGGCGAGCTCATTACTCCCGAGATAATCGAGTATATAAAATACACAAAGGAAAAGGGCTGTCAGATGACGGGTACTGAGGACATAAATGTCGAGAATCTCAACGTCATCTGCGGACGCAAATAAAAGGAGAAATGTTATGAAAAAGGCAATGATACAGATGAGTTTACTTATGGCAGTCACGATGAGCCTGTTTTTGTCGTTCACGGGAAGCCTTCAGGGAATGAAGCAGTCGGGCGAATTTTCAGTTCCCGGCTTTATTGCAAGCCTCGTTGTGAGCTTTATCATTTCGCTCATTATCGGCTTTATTGTCCCCATGCACAAGGTCACGGAGAAGCTCTGCGGCGGCATGGAGCGCGGACTTGGAAGAAAGTGCCTTGAGACGCTCATCTCCGACGTGATTTATACGCCGATAATCACGATAGCAATGGTAGCTATGAACAGGAAAATGGCAGTTTCACACGCTGGACCTCACGCGCATATACCGCCGTTTGCAAAAATGCTCGTACCCTCGCTCATCATCAGCATGGTTGTGGGATATGTGCTTATTTTCATCTTCCAGCCGATAATACTCAGATATGTCATGAAAAAGAACGGTGTAGGAGGTCCGCCTGATAAAAGGTAAGGGTGTATGACTTTTTTGGCGCTCGTTATAGTCTTGACAGACTGAGGATTTGTGGTATCATAGGCAAATGCGAACGCCGCTTAGCTGAAAAGCCACTTAAAATTTTATATACCTAAATTTAATAAAGCAAACGAGCAGCATTTATGAAATCAGATATGAACGGAGGAGATAGCTTTGGAATTATGGTTCACCGAACGTCACACACCAAATGCAAAGTTTTCAATAAAGGTCGATAAGCAGCTATACAGCGGAAACAGCGAATTCCAGCGTATCGACATATTTGACTCAAAGGAATTCGGACGCTTTCTCACGCTTGACGGCTATATGATGCTCACCGAGAAGGACGAATTCATCTACCACGAAATGATAACACACATACCGATGGCAGTCCACCCCGACCCGAAGAATATCCTCGTTATCGGGGCAGGTGACGGCGGAGTCCTGCGTGAGCTTACGAAGTATGACTGCATTGAGCATATTGACCTCGTCGAGATAGATGAGCTTGTTGTTGAGGTCTGCAAGCAGTACCTCCCGACCACAGCCTGCCGCTTCGACGACCCGAGAGTGCATTGCTACTTCGAGGACGGCGTGAAGTTCATACGTCGCTGTGAGGACAAGTACGATGTCATCATAGTCGATTCGACGGACCCCTTCGGTCCGGGCGAGGGCTTGTTCACGAAGGAATTTTACGGCAGCTGCTTCAAGGCGCTCCATGACGACGGTATCATGGTAAACCAGCATGAGAGCCCGTTCTATGCCGAGGACGCACTTGCAATGCAGCGCTCGCACAAGCGCATAGTCGGCAGCTTCCCGATAAGCAAGGTCTATCAGGCACATATCCCGACCTATCCCTCGGGACACTGGCTTTTCGGATTTGCTTCAAAGAAATATCACCCGACCAATGACTACAACGGCACGAAATGGAGTATGCTCGGACTCAATACAAGATATTACAACCCGAGACTTCATGTGGGTTCATTTGCCCTGCCGACCTATGTTGAGGAGCTGCTGAGAGATGTTGAATAAGAATGTACAGACCTTTATCGCCTGTGACAGTGAATATGAGGAGTCGAAGATAGTTCTCTTCGGTGCAGGCTTTGACGGCACGACGAGCTTCCGTCCCGGGACGAGATTCGCGCCCTCTGCCATAAGAAATGACAGCTTCGGTATCGAGACATACAGTCCCTATCAGGACAAGGACATGGAGGATTACTCCTACTTCGACAGCGGCGACCTTGAGCTGACATTCGGCAGCACAAAGCGCGTAATTGCCGATATTGCAGGACGCACGGACACTATCCTGAACGACGGTAAGATACCGTTCATGATAGGCGGCGAGCACCTTGTGACGCTCGGCGCGGTAATGGCTGTCTCGGACAAATACGACGACCTGTGTATCGTCCACTTTGACGCTCATGCCGACCTGCGCGACGAGTACCTCGGTCAGCAGCTCTCACACGCCTGTGTGCTAAGACGCTGCCATGATATCGTAGGTGACGGACACATCTTCCAGTTTGGTATACGCAGCGGTGAGCGCGACGAGTTCCGCTTTGCCGACGAGCACACCGATATGCACCTTTTCAACTTTGACGGACTTGAAAAAACGGTGCGTATGCTCAAGGGAAGGAATGTGTATTTTACACTCGACCTTGACGTGCTTGACCCGTCCATATTCTGCGGAACGGGCACTCCCGAGGCTGGCGGAGTTACATTTGATGAGCTCAGACGTGCGGTAACGCTGGTATGCTCTGAGCTGAATATAGTCGGCTGTGATGTGAACGAGCTGAGTCCCGTTTACGACCAGAGCGGAGTCTCGACCGCTGTTGCCTGCAAGATAATACGCGAAATGCTTCTTGCTATATCGTAAAAATGGGCTTGATGATCCTGCTGTCTCTTCCGCTCCTATGGCTTATTATATGGGAGATATCACGGCTATGCTCCGCGATAGGCGACCGCCTGCGGATAGGGAGATACATGAACGACGGCATTGAGATACTCGTTTCTGAGCTGAGAATCACGGAGTCGGACGGTGAACAGGAGCTCCGCGCGGTATATAACTGCTGGGGAGTCACCACAGAGGGAAGGTATGACAGTGTCATTCCGCTCAGCGAGGAGCAGATGAGGGACATTGCCGAGAACCCGAATAATTACACGTTTCTTGCTTATCCGAAAGACAGGGAGCTCTTTATGGTTGAGGAGCTTCTTGACGAGGGCGGAAAGAAATCAACGAGAAGTGCCTTTGTGGCGGCAATAATGGTCCTGCTTGAAATTATCCTGATACTGTTTGTCGGTGCAGTGATAGCATTCGTTGCATTTGGAATGCTGCTCGGCGCGGCTATTGACGGTTTCTTTGACTTCCTCGGAGAGTTTGGCTGAAAGACGCAGATAACCTATCAGCCTGTTTTCGAGTATGGATATGACGGGGAGCTGTACCGCACAGGCGGCTCGGTCTCCTCAAATCCGCCTGCATATGATGTGGGTGACGAGGTGGAGCTGATGATAGACCCCGATAAACCCACGACTATCCGTGAGAAAAAAGGGGAGCGGACGATGTTTATGGTGCCGCTCATCATTGGACTGATAGGCTTGACGGGGACGCTCATAGCATTGGCGATGATAATAAGGAAGATAGTGCAGCATATAGGTGCGAGGTGCGAGGAAATTATCGAGTGGCACACAATGTGTTTCCGATAAGCTCGCCTTGCGCAGAACTTGCTGAACAAAATATGCAGCACACTATGTGATTCCAAAGGGCGAATCTGCCCTTGGGTCAGGTCAAGGACTGACAGCCCTTGTCGCTTGCTTTAGTTTTAGAAGCGAGCGAAATAAATCCGTAGGGAGCTCCGCATAGGGTGAATTGAAAAATAGTCCGGTGGACTATTTTTCAAGAGGGGTATGCCCTGCGATAGAGGGCTGCCCCTAAGTGTCAGTTTTGTACAGATAGACCTCGCGGATCATCCGCGACGCTGTTACTTTCAGCAGCTATTTAGGAAACTAATAAACAGTTATATCTCTCGCTGTCGATCATTTGCAGCGAAATCAATAAACACACACACCATAAATCAAACCAAAAGGCAGAGGAATCTGCACGAATAAACAGGAGGATCTAAAATGGGAAAATGTATGATAATCGGCTGCGGCGGAGTTGCGTCCGTAGCTATCCACAAGTGCTGCCAGAACAGCGAGGCTTTTGAGGGGATAATGATAGCGAGCCGCACGAAGTTGAAGTGCGACGCGCTCAAGGAGAAGCTCCAGCCTACGACAAAGACGGTCATTGAGACTGCTCAGGTGAATGCGGACAATGTTGACGAGCTTATCGCTCTCATCAACAGCTACAAGCCTGATGTTGTGCTGAACCTCGCGCTTCCGTATCAGGATCTCACTATCATGGACGCTTGCCTTGCTACCAAGACGAGCTATGTTGATACGGCAAACTATGAGCCGCTCGACACGGCTAAATTCGAGTACAAGTGGCAGTGGGCATACCGCGAGCGCTACGAGAAGGCAGGTATCACCGCGCTCCTCGGCAGCGGCTTTGACCCCGGAGTTACGGGCGTGTTCTCAGCTTACGCTCAGAAGCATGAGTTCGACGAGATAAACTACATCGACATTCTCGACTGCAACGGCGGCGACCACGGCTATCCGTTCGCTACGAACTTCAACCCGGAAATAAATATCCGTGAGGTGTCCGCAAAGGGCAGCTACATCGAGGACGGCAAGTGGGTAGAGACCGAGCCTATGGAGATAAAGCGTGTTTACAACTTCAAGGGCGTAGGCGAGAAGGATATGTACCTCCTTCACCACGAGGAGCTCGAATCACTCGCGCTCAACATCAAGGGAATCAAGCGTATCCGCTTCTTCATGACCTTCGGACAGAGCTATCTCACACATCTCAAATGCCTTGAAAACGTCGGTATGACTTCAATTGAGCCTATCGACTTCGAGGGCAAGAAGATAGTTCCTCTCCAGTTTTTGAAGGCAGTTCTTCCCGACCCTGCTTCACTCGGACCGCGTACAGTCGGCAAGACAAATATCGGCTGCATTTTCCGCGGCAAGAAAGACGGCAAGGACAAGAACTACTATCTCTACAACATCTGCGACCATCAGGAGAGCTACAAGGAGGTCGGCTCGCAGGCTGTTTCGTACACGACAGGTGTTCCTGCGATGATAGGAGCAATGCTCGTTATGAACGGCACTTGGAACAAGAAGGGCGTTTACAACATCGAGGAATTTGATCCCGATCCGTTCATGGACGCGCTCAATAAGTGGGGACTGCCGTGGCAGGAGGACTTTGATCCCGTTCTTGTTGACTGATAATAATAGTTAGCATTAATGGACATTTGCAGAGGGGAGTTTTTGATAAGAGCTTCCCTCTATTCATTTCTGAGCCTTAATTCAAAATTCCGTCTGACAGGGCATACATGAGAGCTTTGACTTTTTCTCATGTATGGAGTGTGCCCTGTCAGACGGAATTTTCAGTTTAAAGTCTTTGAAAAGGGGTACAGGGGAAAGCTTTCCTCAGAAAGCTTTCCCCCGCAAAATCTCATTAAATCTGCCTGTGATGAATGTTGTGAATGATCGTTTGTATTGGGAAGGGAGTTCTTATTTTTCATATCCGCCGCGTCTGAGGACTTCGATGAAGTCGTCGTGCGGGAGGGGCTTATCGAAGTAGTAGCCCTGAGCGGTATTGCAGTTTATCTGCCGCAGGAAATCCGCCTGTTCCTTAGTCTCAACACCCTCTGCGAGAGTCTTGATATTGAGGTCTGAAGCCATTTTCACGAGGTCGGAAATAACTATCGAGAGCTTTTCCTTGAACTGCGTATCCGTGAGGAAGCTCCTGTCGAGCTTGATTATATCCACGGGAACGTCCTTGAGGATATTGAGTGACGAAACGCCTGTGCCGAAGTCGTCGATCGAGACCATGAGGTCGTGGGTATGCAGGTCAGAGATGAAGTTCATAAGTGCCTGATATTCGGCATTGTCAACAGTCTCCGTGACCTCTATTTCTATGAGCTCCTTGGGGACATTGTATTTCCTGATGATGTCGGTGATATCTTTTACAAGGTCGGGATTTTCGAGGTGTCTGCGTGAGAAATTAATGGACACGCGGACAGGCTCCAAGCCGCTGTCTATCCATTCGCGGATATTGTTGCAAACAGTGTCGAGGTTGTACATATCGAGTTCGCAGATAGCGCTGTTATGCTCAAGAATGGGGATATACCAGTACGGAGACATTACTTTCCCGTGGTAATTCCAGCGAGAGAGAGCCTCCGCGCCGACGAGCCTGTACGTTGTGAGGTCTACCTTCGGCTGATAGTAGACGAGCATATCGCCATTGACCATTGCAGGCTGATAGTTTGAAAGGACTTCATTGCGGTGAATGAAGAGCTCCCTTACTTCGTCGGTGTATTCAAGGAGATCGACCTTTTTGATGTTCTTTGCGATAGTATACGCGGCATTAGCGCTCTCAATGAGCTCGTTGTCCCTTTTTTCCTCGCCTGTAGCGGAATACAGACCGATGTGGAACTGTATCAGGAGCTTTTTCATCTTACCCTTCACGAGTATTTCCATAGGGATACCGCCGAGAAGCTCCAGCCATATTTCTCTCCTCGACTTCTTGAAAAGCAGGATGAAATTGTCACCGCCCGTGCGGCAGACCACCTCGTCCGTTTCGCAGAAGTTTGAGAGAGTATTTGCAATGCGCGTCATGATGTGGTTGCCCACGCCGAAGCTGTACTCGTTGTTATAATGTTTAAAGCGCTTCACGTTCATGAAGGCACAGCAGAATTTTCCTATGTCGCCCTTGCTTATCTGCTTGTATATCGACGCTGTAAGGACAGAATGGTTGTTGATGCCCGTGAGCTCATCTGTGGTGAGGGAAGTATGGATATTGTCCGTCAGCTTGACTCTTGAAGCGGCAATGTGGATTATCTGGAGGATAAAGAGGATATTGTCCTTCTGGAATTTGTCCCAGCCGCCGTTTTCGGTAAGTGGATAAGCGCGGTAGGTCGCCTCACCTACGCTTGCTGTACCCGTGACGTATGTAACGACATTTTCATTATCACATTCGCCAAACGGCGAAACATAGAGGACATTGGTTGAATCATTTCCGCTCAGCTTTCTGTAGTGCGGGTCTATGACTATGTCGCAGGTGACTTTGGCAATGCTTAATTCGGGCGCAATATAGTTGAGAGCATTCTGAACATCTCTGAAGAAAATATTTGCATCTGTTACGCTGTTTAATTTTCTGTAGAAGCTGATGAAGCTGTCAGTGCATATAAAGTCCATGCGAAGTCCTCCTTTTTCATTATTTACATTATTATTGTAGCACAAAATGCGATAACTTGCAATAATCCTCGAAATAGTTTACGGATTTTTATACGTTTGTTAATATTATATTCATATTTTAATGCCTGATATATATATTTTGTATATACATATGCTTTCTTTTTTGTGAAAAAACGAGAAGCGTTATCACGAAAATGACTATACCCGAAGCGAGTATCCTCATGCTGAAACGGTATCCCATGCGCTCGACAACTGCTCCGAAGCCTGCGTTCAGACCGATATCAAAGAGTGTTGCGATTCCCGTAATGAAGCCGACTGCACGTCCGTTCTGATTCGGTGGATAGCAGGATTCGATGAGGTAGATGAACATAGGCCACAGCACCGAGAAGCCGAGTCCCGAAATGCCGATGAGGACGATCCCCTTGGATTCGAGCAGTATGCCCGAGACATAGAAAACAGCCGCAAAAGCCGATGAGATGAACAGCGTTTTCAGCGCTCCGATTTTTTGTACGAGCGGAGCAAATATGAGCTTGCCTGCGGTCATGAGTCCGTAGAAAACCGACAGCCAGAGAGAGCCTGTCTTTACGGAAAAACCGAGATAAGTATTGCAGTAGGAGACCATCCAGTTTTGCAGACCGTGCTCGGAAATATAGTATGCACCGCAGATGATTACGAGGTAGATGCAGGCAGGATTTTTAATTATGTCGATATAGGATGACGAGCTTTTTTCAGCAGTGGAGAGGGTGCTCCCATTCGGCTCCATATCGGTAAAAAACAGCATTATGAGTGCGATAACGGCGGCGATGAAGAGAATGAGGTTGATAACGTGCCAGCCCTTTATTGTGTCCGCAAAGCGTCCGCCTATGTTCTGAGCGCCTGTAATTCCGAGACTCTGCGTGAAGCTGAACACGTTGAGCAGCAGGGCAGGGGACATGAATGCGAGCGGAGTTATGACGTTTATCGAGGTCGAGAGCATTGTCGAGGCTCCGAGGCTGAAAAACATGGATATCAGCAGGACTGCGTAGTTTTCCGTAAAGGTGTAGACCAGCAGGGCGAGCATCCAGATGAGGCTGACGGTCAGGACAAAGCTTTTCTTTTTGCACTTATCGAGGAAGTAACCGCCGATAAACAGGAAAAAGAGGTTGCCCGTGTAGCTCATCATGATAATCATGGAGGACTGCGTTTCCGTGAGGGAGAAGGTCTCTCTGAAAGAGGGCAGAAAGACTCCTCTGAGCGCGTCGCTGCAGCCGAGCAGTATCATCATGAGGGTGAAGTATACCGCTAAGAGCAGCCGACCGCGTGATTTTTGCTTTTTCATAAAAACTCCTTTGGACGACTATTAAATTGTTTACGATACCGTCGGCGCCTAAACCGACAGTCTGTCATATCACTAAGTAATAATTATACCACCAAATACAGAGTAAGTCAACGGGAAAAGCCAATGTTCCCGAGCATTTTCAGCACAAAATTATTTCATCATTTGCACACATATTCCTCACTGAGATTTCATGCTTTTGCTATAAAGTAAATAAGGTATGTGGGCTTGTAGCTCAGTTGGGAGAGCGCTGCGTTCGCAACGCAGAGGTCGAGGGTTCGATCCCCTTCGGGTCCACCAATCAATAACACGTAACTGCAAAGTTTACGAAAACAGGGGAAAGCCGCTATTTAGCGGCTTTTTTCGTTTGGGGTAGGTGTGGAACTTTCCGCGTGTTGGTCGTGTACTGCGAGGAAATTTTGAGATAAATCTCGATTTGGCGGTGCAAACACGCGGAAAAATAGCAAATATTGCTCCCGATACCAACTACCCCTGCGGAAATGGACAATTTTTATAGCATTCACGGGTGTTGGTACTGCCACTTCACGCACTATTGTTGGTGGAGAATATGGCTCGAAATAGGCTGATTATAGGCTTTTCGATTGTCGCCACCAATAACGAGGCGGAAAATATGCCCGTAATACTTTTTCGGTAGTACTACGGGCGTTGACAATACACGGAATGAGCAGCAAGCATTGAGCTTGCTGCTTTTTTGTTCCCACAACGGCATTATAAAATGCCGTTACCGTTTTTTTGCAGATATATTGCCTTGTGACGGCATTTACGGCATTTCCGCATAAACTTTTAAAATTACAGCAGCTTAGATGCACCTTTGGTTATATTGCACAAATGACAGAATTTGACACAAACACCCAAACTCATTCAAAATGAAAGTTCCTCGGGATAGGTTCTTAGGCGAGTTGACCTCGAAGAGTGAATAATTCTGGATTTTTTATGAATTCATCGATTTGTGCAAACAGTAGAAACCGCGTAAAATAGCTGAAAACCATTGACAAATAAGTCGAATCGTGGTATATTATAGGCAGAGCAAAAATCAAGCTATCATGCTCAATAAAATTAAATACAAATCACACTTTTAAGCTCGTGGGAGTGGTACGTTGCATTGCAGCGGCCGGAATTAAAGTATTATAGAAGTGCTGGTTATACCGAATACAGAAACTACCCTCTGTATTATCAAAAACGGTATAACCAGCATTTTTATTTTATTTAACTTTCACGAAGTATTGAAGAAAGGAGAAAACATATGTTAAATTCATTTACTGTACAAGGCAACTTAGTTGAGACACCTGTTCTCACGACCGCAAAGAACAATCCTGAATCCACTTACTGTAGCTTCACAATCGCCTGCAATCGTAACGATAAGCAGGGCAGTACCGATTATTTTCGCTGCACCGCGTTCGGTAATGTAGCAGCCTTTATCGCGAACTGGTTCGTGAAGGGTCAGCAGATCCTTCTCACCGGCGAAGTACACATCAACGCAGTACAGGACAAGAATGGTAAAAAATATTACACAAATGTAACAGTCAAGACCGCTAACTTCTGCGGACACAAGTCCAAGTCGGCAGCTGTACCTAAGATAATCGGACCTGATGAAACAGATCAGGCATTCGAACTTCTATTCGACTAAACAAAACAAACCCCCAAACGGCGTAATTTCGCCGTTTGGGTCTATGATAACCCGGTGCATTCCGGGAGATAAGGAGAAAAACAAATGAACGATTATAAAAATATGTTCGCGCAGGCACTAAGCGTGCAGGCAGCACTCGGCAAAGCTGTGACCGAGGTACGTCTCGTAAAGACCCCTAAAGGAACCGTCAGCGGTCTCTTTACCACTGATGAAGCAGGCGCTGAGGCGCTCGTTACAGAGCTTACAGAGCTCAACCTCCTCGAAACAGCTACTTGCTATTCGACTATAAACAAGATTTCCGATACATATATCGACAGATACAAGCTGGTCTATGGGCTCAACAAGCTCATCCCCTACAGCACCAAAACGGTCAAAGACGACGATATTTCGACTCTTTCACTTATCATGTTCGACCTCGACGTGAAGTCAAAGCCGGCAAACTCATCCAGCACGGATGACGAGAAGGCAGCTGCAAAGGCTCGTCTCGACGGGATCCTTAAGCACCTTGGTGATGAGGGCTTCCCTGAGCCCTACTACGTTACTGATTCCGGCAACGGCTACAATTTTTATTATCATATAAAATTTCCCAATGATACCGACCACAAGATCCTTATCAAGCGCTTCAACAACGTTATCGCCGGCAAGTTCTCAGACGATGTGATCGACGTTGACAGAGTTATTGTAAATCCCAGCAGAGTGGCTAAACTTCCCGGTACGATGTCGGTGAAAGGAGAGAACACCCCTGAGAGACCGCACAGACAGTCCTGTATCATTACCACTAACAGCGACCAGCCTCCGCTTACGGAGGCACAGATTCAAGCCTATATCGATAAGTATAGTCAGCAGGAAGATACTCCGAAAGCTGTTGCTGCTCCCATAGGTACTAAGAAGCAGTCCAAAAAGAGACGTATCATCGACGTTGCTTCCTACCTCGATCATTACAGCATATCTTATAAGGTGTATACGAGAGATTTATTCAGGAGAGATTAAGTGATTTTGAAAACAAAGGGGCATGAGTTATCCACTCATGCCCCAAATTAAAACCACTTGACTTCCTTTTCGCACAATGCTATAATTTACCTATGAAAAAAGTAATCTACTGGACGGCGTTTGCCGTATATGTGTACATAGTTCTGCACATCACACTGCTTAATCGAGCGGCGACATATCCACGTCACAACTTCCATCCGTTCTGGGAGTACGAATTGCTGCTCCACGGTGAGCAACAGAGGTTCTACTTCTGGC
>ONNL01000032.1 GCA_900319195.1 uncultured Ruminococcus sp.
CCGTTGGGCGTCCACCGGACACCCGCACCCTGCACTGCAGGGAGTCACCCTCGAGCTCCTTTCCTAAAACTTTAGTTTGAAATTTTTTTAGGGATATAGCGCTTGCGAGTCTTTTAAGACCACAAGAAAATTTAGCGCTATATCCCTAAAAAATTTGAAGCAAAGCCTTCAACAAAGAAATCCGAGAAAGGCTCCTTACTCAGAGAGTCAACCACGAATAAATACACACAAGCTATTATATACAGACACGCTGATAAACAGATTCGGGGAAGGCTCATCTCAGAGGCTTCCCCGAAAAATACTTATTAATACCTATACACAGCTGTTACTCCCACTTTTCCCAGACATCAGGGCAGTAACCGACAGTCGCCTTTTTGCCGTTTCTGACTATGGGAGTACGCAAAGCCTGCTGATTCTCGAAAAGCTTCTCCGTCTTATCCTCGGGCGAGAGGTAGTTCATCAGCGTGACGAGCTGTTTATCCTTGCATTTGTCGTCGATAAGCTCGTCCGTACCGCCCACTGCCTGCAGCACACTCGTGAACTCTCCGCGGCTCATGTCCTTCTCACGAAGGTCAATGAACTGGAACCTTATACCGCGCTCCTTAAACCAGCGCTCCGCCTTTTTCGAGTCGTTGCTCTTCTTTGAACCGAATATCTGTATGTTCATCTTACTCCTCCACAGGTGCAAATGCTAAATTCATGTCCTCAGCCTGCCTTGTCAGCTTGAAGTCAATACTGTGCAGGTCGAGACCATTCTGTGCGAAATACAGCCTTATAGCCGTAAAGCGCGAGAACATCGGGAACTCGCTCGTGAACGAAACAGGCTTGCCGCCCGTGCCGTTCCATGTAAAAACAGCGCTCGGAGTACCCATTGCGAAAATGGTCACGGGTATCTGTGCAAGCTCGCTCTGCTCTGAGGATGCGGTGAGCGTAACATTGTACCAGCCGCGTTTTTTGAGGATAAGCGTGAAGCTGTAATTCTGTCCCTTAACGCTCTTAACGCCGCTGAGGTCGAGGGAGAACTCCTCCCCTATCTCATAGAACTGTGTCTCCTCGGCGGAGTCCACTTCATCGTCGGGGCGGTTGATAATCTCGACCTCGTCCGCCTTGCCGATGAGACGCTTCATCGCATTCGTGTGCATGAGGAAATTGCAGATATTCTTGGCATTCCTCTGTAATTCAGCCCTTGTGAGAGTACCGTCCGCAAGACCTGCCGCGGTCGTATCAGCATGGTCGGAGCTGTCCGCGCACACCATATAAACATCGTTCTGAGCACGCGCCATAGCGGCAAAGTGGTCTCTATCGGGGGACTTTCCGCGCTCATTGATATTCGCCCACCAGTCCGTCATGACAAAGCCTCTGAATCCCCAATCATCGCGGAGTATCACTGTATTCTGGTCGAAGCTTCCTGCTGTCCACAGACCGTTCACCGCGCCGTAGGTAGTCATTATCGAGTCGGCATTTCCCTGTTTTACGGCGATCTCAAAGCCCCTGAGGTATATCTCACGGAGTGCTCTCTCCGAAACTGCCGACTCAAGATAATGCCTGTTTGTCTCCTGATTATTCGCGCAGAAATGCTTGATAGTGCCCGTAACGCCCGACCTGTGCATTGCGTTCAGCTCAGAAGCCGCCATTGTACCCGTGAGGAAGGGGTCCTCGGAGAAATACTCGAAGTTGCGCCCGTTGAGGACAAATCGGTGGATATTCATTCCCGGTCCGAGCAGACAATCGACCTTGTTTGCCGACATTTCAAGTCCGAGCATTTCAAACAGCTCGCCCACAAGCTCCTTGTTGAACGTCGAGGCTATGAGGGTACCGTTTGGCAGGCTGAATGCCTTAGTACCGCAGTCCAGACGCATTCCCGAGGGACCGTCCGAGCAGCACCCCGCAGGGATACCGTATGAAGCAAGACCGTCGGTAACTCCGCCGAATGCAGAAGCCGTACCAGCCGTAACTCTCGGACTTCCCATGCCCTCGCCGCGAATTATGCACTCGAGGTCGTAGTCGGAGAGCTGTGCGATAAACTCGTCCATTGTGTTTCTGCCGTCGAGCACGTCCGCAAGCTTGATACCGCGGTCGCCCGTCTGAGCAATCTCGTCGGGGAGATGCTCCATTCTGCGCTGAGCCTCGTCAACGGTGCTGAGCGGGACCTTTTCCATGCCGACTGTGAAGCCGCCGTCCGCGGAGACAGCTCTCATGCGCTCAAATTCAACGACGGGAGCCATTGCCTGCACGCACTGCTTAACGATAATATCCTGCGAAAGTTCCAGCTCAAACGACCTCTCCGCAGACCTCACGTCGCTGCCGACATAGAAGCCGTACCTGCCCTTTTCAAGCACCCAGCAGTTCTTGCTGCCCGTAAGTCCCGAGTCGTCGTATGAGGCTATATCGTTGAGGTCGGCAGTTATTTTCAGAGTGCAGTTCTCGTCGGGAGCAAGGAGCGGAGTCTTTTCAAAGCCGCACAGCACTCTCGCAGGCTTGCCGAGCGCACCCTGCGGAGCCTCACAGTATACCTGCACAACCTCCTTGCCGCTGGATTTTCCCGTGTTCTTCACGGTCACATCAAATGTAACGGTATTTCCCTGTGCAGAGCCGTTCGCGCTCATCTCAAAGCTCGTGTATGAAAGACCGAAGCCGAAGGGATAGCGCACCTTGTCCCTCGCAAAAGTCTCGAAATATCGGTATCCGACGTAGATGTCCTCGGTGTAGCGGTTGCAGTGCTTGTCCCCGAAATACTGAGCCGAGGGATAGTCCTCGATTTTATAGGCGATAGTATCGGGAAGCTTTCCACTCGGGGAGACCTTTCCCGTCAGCACATCGGCAGTACCCGTACCGCCCGTCATGCCGCCCTGCCATACAAGAAGCAGAGAATCGGGCTTGATGCTCTCGATGTATTCAAGGTCGATGATACCGCCGACATTCAGCAGTACGATGACCTTATCGAACTCGACTCTCACCTTTGCGAGCATATCGCGCTCCTTCTCGGTCAGCAGGAAAGAGCCCTCGGTCATAGTGCTGTCCTGTTCCTCGCCTGCTGTTCGACCAATAACGACAATAGCCTTCGAGCTCTTCTGTGCGGCAGCCCTTACGACCTCGGCATCAAGCGGCATTTCCTCCTGCGACCACGGCTCTTCACCCCAGCCCTCACCGACATTATAGGGATTCTCGGAGTCCCACTTTTTATAGATGTCAAGGAGCTCCTCGTTGACCTTGACACCGCCCTCAAGGAGTCCGTCAAGAATGCCCGTGACCTTTGATACATTGACCATTCCGCCCGAGCCTGTGCCACTCTTGTAGTAATGAAGCTGAATGCGTCCGAAAACAGAAACGCAGTCGTCCTTTGCAAGAGGGAGTGCGGAGTTGTCGTTCCTGAGCATGACGATTCCCTCTGCTACCGTCTGTTCAGCCTTTTCGAGATATTTTTTCCAATCGAGTATTTTTTTCATAGTGCGACCTCATTTCAATTAGAATTATATTAATTATAACAAATATGCACAATTTTTTCAATAGACAAATAATGAATTTTAAGCAAAAATAAATTTTTTTGGCAACAAAAAAACCTCTCACACTTGTGAGAGGCTCTGGAGGCGCCACCCGGATTTGAACCGGGGATCAAGGTGTTGCAGACCTACGCCTTACCACTTGGCTATAGCGCCGAAAAAATGGAGCGGATTACGAGGCTCGAACTCGCTACCTCCACCTTGGCAAGGTGGCGCTCTACCAGATGAGCTAAATCCGCATGGCGACCCGAAACAGGCTCGAACTGTCGACCTCCTGCGTGACAGGCAGGCGTTCTAACCAACTGAACTACCGGGCCACAAAAATGGTGGGAACTATAGGGCTCGAACCTATGACCCTCTGCTTGTAAGGCAGATGCTCTCCCAGCTGAGCTAAGCTCCCATCGCATTTCTTATGCGTCGTATCAGGCTTCCCCTGACGACTTATATATTATAACACAGTATTTTCATTTTGTCAAGCACTTTTCCAAAAAAATTCAAAAAAATTTTCAGAGAACTTCGGAAAGGCTTATTACAGCCGTTTCCGAAGTCTCTGTCGGTGTCTTATTTCAGTACATCATAGTTTGAACAGCTGAGAATCATCTCATTGAGTCCGTCTACGCCCCACATATCAGTTCCGACGGCTATCCAGAGGTCGCCGTACTGTGTATCGTCCCACTCACATGATTCGACATTATGGGAAGAATCGCTTGTCGGCTCGCCCTCGCCGTTCTTTTCCTTTATCTGACCGTAGATAGTATCATAGCCTGCTTTCAGCTCGTCCTTGCTGTACGGGTACTTCATCTTCTTCGCAGCGGTATCATACTCATTGCCGATATGATAGCCGTAACAGATGAGAATATCATTGTCTCCTCTCTGCTCGTTGACGTTGCATGCGAATTCCATGAAGAGATATGACTTCATATTCACACCGAGTACACTGTCAACAGGAACGTACACGTCATAGCTGTAATACCCATTCTTGTCGCCCGGTACGAGTTTATCCGCCAGTCCTAAATCGACAGTCTTGCTTGTATCAACAACATCATAAGCCTCGGCTCTTGTCATTCCGCACTTTAAGCCTTTTATGAGGTCAAACGTATCTACCGTGGCTGCTGTATTTGCAGCAGCAGGGTCCCTTCAGCCGCCGGCATCTACCTTCTGCTTAGAGGACTCGGACTGCTCGTTGAGAGCGTATTCCTCGGTCTTGTCCTTGATAACCGTGTCGATAGTGCCGCCGTAGTGAGAGTCCTTCTCGGGATATGTACCGATTATCTTCCTGTTCTCGTCATAGAGATAGAGCTCGTCGACATAGTTGTATTTGAGAAGTGCATATGCCGTAAGCTCTGCAAGCTCGGGAGCATCCTCCATGTAGTAGCTGAAATTCTCGTCGAATTCCTCCTGTATGTCGGCAAGGAGTGTCGCCTTATCGGTCTCGCCCGTGTATACAGCGTCGGTAATGACTCCCTTTGTTATCGTGAGCGACTTGACATCTATATCCTCGTCATAATGCTTATAGTACACCGCGTCATCAGCCGCATAGGAAACTGAGTAGTACATATTCCGGGCAAGGTCGTCATAGATGTCCTGCTCGGTCTTTTCATCAACGGCAAAGTCCTCCCTGTACAAGTCAAAGATATTTGACATTGTACGTCCGTAAACACTTTCGTCATAATTCGGATATGAGCCGAGGACATCACTGTCAGCGCTGTCACCTATAAATACATACGAAACATCGCCGTAGCCGCAAAACGCTATCGCGTAGTCAATGCTGCCGAAGTCCGGATCGTAAGTTGTAACAGCACTCTCTATCTTCTTTATGAGCTCATCGCGTGAGGTAGGGTCCTCGGAATTGAGCTCGGTAATTTTGCCGCTTTCGATGATGATATAGCCGATACCGTAAGTATTTACACCCTCGTCCTCAAGGTCTCCGAAGACACTGCTCATAGCATGCTGGAGTGTTAAAGCATCAGAATCAGCCGAATCCCTTTTCTGCTCATCGAGGTATTTTCCGATACCGAGCTCCTTTTTTGAGGTGTCCTTGAACTCCGAGACATTCTCCTTGTAGAGCTCCTTCATGGTGAGACCGTCGTCATTCTCGGCGCCCTTATAGCCCTTAGCCTTCTTATCCCAGCCCTCAGCATAGTATATCTCATACTCGCCGTCGTCAACGATTATCATCCAGTCTATATCTGTGCAGTTGGACTTATCCCTTATCTTCCTGCGGAGCGTCATAGTCTCGCTGTCCGTAAGGCTGTATTTGGTATCAGATGAAATGATACCGCTGTAATCGTCCTCAATGTACTTCTTTGCAGCAGATGCAACGTCGCCTATCTCCCCTGATTTTGCAGCCGAGCCTCCGCATGAGGCTGCCGACGTTGTGAGAATGAGTGCAGAAAGTGATGCTGCCAGTATTTTTTTATTCATAGCTTTTTTCTCCTTTATATCATGTGGGTTTTCTTCTTTTAGAGCAATTATATCCTGCGAACATGAAGATCCGCAGGATATTTTAAAATCATTCAGCTGAATTTACCGAAGCTATTACCTCGGTAAGAAGATTTGCAGGGAGCTGCTCATAGCGCTCAAACTTGAACGTGAAGCTGCCGAGTCCTCTTGTGGTCTGTCTGAGGTACATTGCAAAGTCGTGCATCTCGCGCTCGGGCACCTCTGCCTGAATCATGGTAACGCCGTGAGTAACAGGCTCCATACCGATAACTCTGCCGCGGCGCTTGTTGAGCTCGCCCATGATGTCGCCCGTATTATCATCGGGAGCTGTTACCTTCAGTTCACCGATAGGCTCAAGCATAACAGGGTCAGCCTGCTTCATGCCCTCCTTGTATGCAATGGAAGCGGCTGTCTTGAATGCCATTTCCGAAGAATCAACAGGGTGATAAGAGCCGTCCACGAGGATAGCCTTGAGACCAACAACAGGACAGCCTGCGAGAACGCCCTTCTTTACGGACTCCTCGAGTCCCTTCTGTACTGCGGGGAAGTAGTTCTTCGGAACAGCTCCGCCGAATACTCTCTCCTCAAATACGAGCGTATCGCTTACACACGGCTCGAATCCTATCCATACGTGACCGTACTGACCGTGACCGCCGCTCTGCTTCTTATGCTTGCCCTCGACCTTTACCTTCCTGCGTATAGTCTCTCTGTACGCTATCTTCGGTACTGTGAGGTTAACATCTACCCCGAACTTGCCCTTGAGCTTTGCAGCGGCTACATCAAGGTGCTGCTCACCGAGACCGCTGAGTATCTGCTCCTTTGTGTTCTCGTCCTGAGCATAGGTGAGAGTCGGGTCCTCCTCGGTAAGACGCTGCATACCCGAGGAGATCTTAGCCTCGTCGCCCTGTGCCTTAGCCTTAACTGTCATTGAGAAGCATGGCTCGGGGAATTCCATTGAAGCAAATTCAACTATCCTCGAAACGTCCGAGAGCGAGTCGCCTGTATTTGCGTTTATCTTTGAAGCTACTACTATATCGCCTGCGCCTGCCGAAGCGACCTCTGTCTGCTTCTTGCCGCACATTGTATAGAGCTTACCGATCTTTTCATTGTTGCCCGTTGCCGAATTAACAGCCTCGGAGTTTGCCTTGAGCACGCCCGACATAACTCTGATGAACGAGAGCTTGCCAACAAATGGGTCTGCAACAGTCTTGAATACGAATGCCGAGAGCGGCTCGTCTGCGTCGCACTTTACCTCTGTTATTTCCTTTGAGGGCTTATATGCCTCGGCAGGATATACCTCGTCGGGTGCAGGGAGCAGAAGCTCTATCTCCTTGAGGAGCATATCAATTCCCGAGAGGTCCATTGCAGATGTGCACACAACAGGAGTGATAACTCCCCTGTTCATACCGTCATGGATACCGTCGATAAGCTCCTTCTGAGTGAACTGCTCACCCTCGAAGAATTTCTCCATGAGCTCGTCTGAGGTCTCAGCAACGGCTTCCGAAATAGCGGCAATAAGTCCGTCGATACGGTATTCAAACTTCTCGGATACCTCTGCGGTAGGCATTTCTGTCTCAACAGCATTGCCCTTGCCGTCATACTTATATGCCTTCATCTCGATGAGGTTTACGAATGAAACTATCTGACCGCCGCTTACAACAGGTACTACAACAGGGCAGACAGTAGGTCCGAAGACTGTTTTCAGCTCTGTGAGCACGTTGAAGAAGTTAGCGTCCTTATCATCTATCTTCGTGACAACGAACATCTTTGACTTGCCCTGCTTGATAGCCTCCTCATAAGCCTTGCGAGCGCCTACCTTTACGCCGGACTTTGCCGATACAGTTATCATTGCCGTATCAGCGCCGCGTATGCCCTCTATCATCTCAGCCGCGAAGTCAAAAAGACCGGGGGTGTCAAGTAAATTTATCTTATAATCACTGTAATCAAATGAAGCGAGAGAAGTTCCTATCGAAATTTTTCTCTTGATCTCCTCGGGGTCGTAATCGCAAACCGTGGTACCGTCAGCAGTCTTGCCGAGACGGTCGGAAGCGCCTGCCTTATAGAGCAGAGCCTCTGTGAGCGAAGTCTTGCCCGAGCCGCTGTGTCCTGCGATAGCAATATTCTTGATCTTTTTTACATCATATTCTTTCATATTTTATTAGCTCCCCTGTTTGATTTATTAACAGAATACTATTTCTGTATAAATCATATTATAATTCAAATTTTAATAAATTGCAATAGTTATTCAAAATTTTCTACATATCATAATACAATCGCGGTTGATTATTGGCTATTTTTTACAAAGGCGGTGCTGATTTTTTTATCAGTTACCGATAATTTTTCAAAAAATGTAAATATCAGAGCATATCCCGTACACCATAACAGCAGGAAGCCCGTCATGAAAGCCGCGCTCCCCTCGGGCAGTCCCGTGAGTCGCATTATCAGCTCTGACGCACACATGGTCATAAACGCATACATTATCGGCACTCCCACCATTTTTATCGGTCGGAAGCGTATGCCTGCCGTCCTTGTAGCTTTTATCAGACGTGAGCAGTTGCCGATGACATTGCTTGCATAGTACGAAAGAGCTATCCCGTAAAAGCCGATATGCGATACAAAGATAAGCACGACCGATATCCTTATGACGTACTCCGCAAGGTAATTCATCGACGAGAATGCCTGCATTCCCATGCCCTTTATGAGCGATTCGAGGATTATCTCCATGTAGATGAACGGCACTACGGGTGCGATAAACGTTATCATGTCCCCTGCAAGCCGTCCGCCGCCGAGCATATCCCCGAGCACTCCGCCGAATCTTATGAGCGCCGCCGAAATGAACACCGAGTATATAAGAGTGAGCCGTATGAGCTTGTATGTAAAGCTGCGAATACGCTCCCTGTTGCCTGCACCGACTGCTCGTGCAGCCTCGCTGACCACTATCCCCGACACCGAGCACAGCACCACCGACGGAAAAAATATCGTCGGTATCACTATCGCTTCAAATATGCCGAACAAGCTCAGCGACTCCTCGAGCGAGCTGCCATACTGACGGAGGCACACGGGGATAAGCGCGTCATTTGCGCTCCCGAGCACAGAGGTGAGAATGCTCCCGGCCATGATAGGTACGGCAAATGAGACATAGCGCCCGAAGCTCAGCGAGCACCGTCCCCTGCTGCCGCTTCCCGTCACGAAATAAACTGCGGAAAGGCAGATGAGCGACACCGTATTGCCTGCGATTATACCCGTGATGAGGATGCCGCACACTCCGCTCTCGCTTATGCTGTCCGAGGTCAGCGTTATCCCGATGATAACAGCGGCTTTCACGGTGAATTCGATAATATCACAGACCGCCGCCGTCACCGAGCGCCTGTGCGCGTTGAACCACCCTTTGAGACACCCTGCGGCAGCTCCCGTGAAAAGAGCGGCAGGCATGAGCCGAAGCTCCGTGAGCATTGCAGTATTGCCGAAAAGCCTGACACATATCCGCCGCGAAAATACCAATATTATTATAGATGTGATAGTGCTAAGCATAAGGCACAGTTTTAGTCCGTACCCGAGAACTCGTCGCGGGTCGGAGTTCGGCTTGCCGAGCTCCTCGGATATTAGTCGGCTCGTGCAGAGGAATGCGTTGCCGTTTGAAATTATGCCTGCAAGTCCGAGGAACGTGCCCGTGAGCGAGAGTATCCCGACGGCAGATGTCCCGAGCCTGCGCGTGATAAAGACGTTCAGCAGCAGCGCGGACGAGTCGAGGATCAGCTGTATCGCCGTCAGCATCACCGTGTCCCTGATTATTTTTCTCCTTATAAGCATTGAAGGCTCCTTTGGTTTTTACTTAATAATATGGAGAAATATCGGAGTTGATTCCTGCTTTGAAAAAAATGCTGTTCTGTCTCTGATACTTGTAATACCGAATACCTCAAAGTATAACTCAGAATTTGTTATAGCCAGATCCTATATTCCATGCAAGTTATTTTCAATTATGCAGGGCGTTTTTTCTGTGATATAATTATATCGGGAGATGATGTTATGACCCTACAACAGTTAAAATATGCTTCTGTTATCTCTGAAACAGGGCAGTTCAGCCGTGCGTCCGAAAAGCTCTTTGTCACTCAGCCGTCGCTCACAAAGGCAATAAATGAACTTGAAAAAGAGCTTGGATTCGAGATATTCACACGTTCAAGAAGAGGAGTCACAGTAACAGAAAGAGGCGGGGAGTTCATTATTTATGCAAGACAGGTACTTATGCAGTTCGGTTTACTGGAACAGAAATTCAAAAGCGGCAATAACTTCAAGCAGCGCTTTGCCGTTTCATGTCAGCACTATACATTTGCATCCGATGCCTTTTATGAAACAATAAAGGGCTTCGACAATTCAAAATTTGATTTTGCAATAAGGGAAACTACAACACGGAATGTCATTCATGATGTCAGCACAATGAGAAGTGAAGTCGGGATATTGTTTCTTGCAGACTTCAACAGGCAGTTTCTGAAAAAAGAACTTGCAGACAAAGGTCTTGAATTTCACACACTTCTTAAAAGCAGACCTTATGTATTTATGTGCAGGGACAATCCGCTGTCAGAAAAAAAGTACGTTACAATAGACGACCTTGAACCGTATCCGTGTATTATTTACGAACAGGATGAGGGGATGCCGTATTATTATTCTGAGGAATTGCTGCCGCTTCATAATTACAGCCGTATTATCAAGACAACGGATAAGGTGACAATGACATCTCTTATCGCCAAAATGAACGGCTACACTATCTGCACGAAAGTAAATACTTATACCATTAACGGAATTGAATACACTTCCGTAAAATATTCGGGAAATGATTCTGAAAACGAAAAAATAGATATAGGCTACATTGTACGCAGGGGAAATCAATGTTCTGAAATAGCTAAGAAATATATCAGCGAGCTTAAAGCAATGATTGGACAGACAGAAAAAAACTGACCGCTTTTGTGAACGGTCAGTTTTCTTTTTAATGGTATTTTTTTATGCTGAGATCTCCATTTGCGTCAGTTCAAGGATATGGCTGCATTTATTGAGAAATGCTCTGTCGTGAGTTGAAATGATAAGGATATGCTCTTTATCCGAGATATATTCATCAAATATTTCTCTCACTGTTTCCGCACTCTTTTCGTCAAGGTTTGAAGTCGGCTCATCTGCAATTAGTATTTCGGGCTCCATTATCAGAGTCCTTGCAAGCAGTACACGTCTGTATTCGCCTCCCGAAATTTCAGACGGATAGGATCTAAGGACATTGGTGATCTTAAGCTTTTCCGCAATTTCAA
>ONNL01000058.1 GCA_900319195.1 uncultured Ruminococcus sp.
AAGGGCGAGATGAAGTTCGAGGTACTTGAAATTTCAAAATAATGAAGGAAGTTTAATAATGAGCGAAAATAATGCAAATGCTCCCGTTCAGGAGAATGCCGAGCAGGATATAAACATACTCAAGAAGGACAGGCTCGATAAGCTTGCAGCTCTGCGCGAGGGCGGCTATGACCCGTATCAGATAACAAAGTTTGACGTTACGGGAAAGGCTGCAAAGCTCAAGGCTGATTATGAAGCTGAGGAGGCAAGGGTGATCGCTGAGGCAGACGGCGACGAGGAAAAGCAGAATGCTGCACTCGAGGCTATGCACGCAAATACCGTAAGGATAGCAGGACGTATCATGAGCTGGCGCGACATGGGCAAGGCAAACTTCATTGATGTCCGTGATGATACAGACAGGATACAGGTCTATGTGCGCTCTAATGACATCGGTGCGGACTTGTTCAAGGAATTCAAGAAGAAGTGGGACATCGGTGACATCATCGGTGTTGAGGGCTTTGTTTTCAGAACGAGAAGGGGAGAGATATCCCTCCATGCACAGAAGATACAGCTCCTTTCAAAATCGCTCCTTCCGCTCCCTGAAAAGTGGCATGGTCTCAAGGATCAGGATATGAGATACCGTCAGAGATACCTCGACCTCATCATGAACCCCGAGGTCAAGGATACCTTTGTGAAGGTCAGCAAAATAACACGCGAGGTAAGAAATTACCTTGACGGTCTCGGATACCTCGAGGTAGATACCCCTGTTCTCACTCCGTTTGAAATAGGTGCTTCGGCAAGACCGTTCGTAACTCACCACAACACTCTCGACCTTGATATGTATATGCGCATCGAGACCGAGCTTTACCTCAAGCGCCTTATCGTAGGCGGCTTTGACAGAGTGTATGAGGTCGGACGTATCTTCAGAAACGAGGGTATGGATACCTCACACAACCCCGAGTTCACTTCCGTTGAGATGTATCAGGCTTACACCGATTACATCGGCATGATGGACCTTATAGAAAATATGTACCGCACTATCGCTGAAAAGGTATGCGGCACCTCAAAGATAACATATCAGGGCGTTGAGATAGACCTCGGCAAGCCGTGGGAGCGTCTCACAATGGCTGAGGCTGTCAAGAAGTATGCAGGTGTTGACTATAACGAGTGGGCAGACGACGCTGCTGCACGCGCTTGTGCAAAGGAAAAGGGCGTAGAGGTCGAAGAGGGCGAGTCCGCAACAAAGGGACACGTTCTTATCGCATTCTTTGACGCATTCGTCGAGGAACAGCTCATTCAGCCGACTATCATCTATGATTACCCTGTTGAGAATTCTCCTCTTGCAAAGAGAAAGCCCTCTGACCCTGCATTCACCGAGAGATTTGAATACTTCATCTATGCTCGTGAAATGGGCAATGCGTTCTCTGAACTCAATGACCCGATAGACCAGCGCGAGCGTTTCGTTAAGCAGGTCGAGGCTAAGCGCGCTCTGGAGCCCGATACAAAGGCAGAGGTCGATGAGGACTTCGTAACAGCTCTCGAATACGGACTTCCCCCGACGGGCGGTCTCGGATTCGGTCTTGACAGACTTTGTATGCTTCTCACGGACAGCCCGTCTATCAGGGACGTGCTCCTTTTCCCGACAATGAAGCCTATCCCTGCAAACAGCGGCAGACCTCAGAAGGAAGAAGAGTAAGGATTTACACGGCATTACAGATGCTTATATAAAAGTCTTAGTGTACAATTATTGGGGAAGGTCTCTGCGATAAGGCTTTCCCCGAATTTGTTTCTTGAAGGCTTTGCTTAAATTTCCGTCTGACAGGGGGCAGCAATAGAACTTTGCCGTTTTTGGCAATAATAGAATGTCCCATGTCAGACGGAAATTTCAAACTAAGGTTTTAGGAAAGTAGCTCGAGGAATAAACCATTGTCTCAAAATGGTTTTCCTCGATAGATGCACACAAAGCTTTCTATATTATCTTCTGTGTACGGAGGTTTAAATGAGCGGAAAGAACAAGAACAATGACAGCGAGAAGAAGCTTGATATAAACAAGAGCGTTTTTCAGACTGCAAAGGAGATACAGCAGAATGAGACTGAGGCTGAGGAGCGTCGGGCGCAGATAATTGCCGAGCGCGAAAAGAAAAAGCGTGAGGCGCACGAAAGGCGGCTCTATGAGGAGCGCAAGGAGCTTCTGCGGCTCAAGCAGGGTGTGATAGAGGACAGCGAGGTCATTCACGAGGAGGCGCCCGCTGAGGTGAAAAAGACGGTGTTCCAGAGGATATCGAGCTTTTTCTATCTGAACAAGTGGTGGCTCGGGATAGGAACGGCACTTGCGCTGATATCCGGCTTGCTTATCTACAATCTTGCGACGAAGCCGCGTCCTGACATGACGGTGCTTCTTGTGAGCAAGAGCTCGGACATCACATCTGCTGACGGCATAGATGACTATATAGCGCAGTTTACGGACGACAACAACGACAACGGCGAGGTGCTTGTCTCGATGCACGGTGTCACCATATACGATAACGAATACGCAAACTACAAGACGGGCTCGGACGCAAAGCTCACGGCGGAGCTTGAATCGGGCGATACGGTCATCATAATCAGCGACGACAGCCTTGATAATCTGTTCGACCCCGATAACACCTACGTTGACCTTGAGGAGCTCTTCCCGAATAATGAGCACGTCAAGGGCTGCAAGTTCATGCTTTCGGGTACTGATTTTGCCGAAAAATCAGGGATAGATCAGAGGCTTATGACCGATGATATGTACCTTGCGATACGCCGACCGCAGAAGCTTCTGTATTCAAGCAAAAAGGAAATGCAAAGGACATACGACCGCGACATTTCGGCGTTCAAGAAGCTTATCGAGGACCTTTCATGAGCTGCTCTGTAATGCCGCAGAGCTCGGGACGTATTTTTATTAAAAGTGCTTGACAACGGTATCAAAATATGCAATAATTAATTGTATGCGAATTTTTGGAAAGTGAGAAATCATAATGATAAAAAAATACCTGATAGTTTTCCTTGTTTCAATGGTACCGATAGTCGAGCTGAGATGTGCCGTGCCAATAGGTACGGGCATGGATCTTCCGTGGTACAGCGTGCTCATCATCGCAATGATAGGCAACATGATACCCGTGCCGTTCATCTTCCTCTTTGCACGCAGGATACTTGAATGGGGAGCTAAGTTTGACAATAAGCCGGGCGCATTCTTCAGATGGTGTCTTGAAAAGGGACACCGCGGCGGAAAGAAGCTCACTGAAAAGGCTGGACAGAGTACATATCTTGCACTTCTGCTGTTTGTCGGCATACCTCTTCCCGGCACAGGCGCGTGGACGGGTACACTTGCCGCAAGTCTGCTCGACCTCGACTTCAAAAAGAGCTCGGTGACTGTAATGGGCGGAGTTTTCCTCGCAGGTATCATCATGACTGTTATCAGTCTCCTTACAAAAGCAGGTATCAGCGCATTTTAACGCAAAGCGGAGTTTTCTCCGCTTTTTTTGTCCCTGCTGAATAATAGCGGAAAAAATGCCGATAATTCTCACTGAGGTGAGGATTATGAGAAAAATAACAGCGGCAATTTTCGGAGCAGCAATGATACTTACACTTATAATATCGGGATTTATACGCGACGGCAGGCGGCTCGACGAGCTTCGGGGGAGCGTACTGCGTCTGCACATACTTGCGGATTCCGACAGCGAGCGCGACCAGCAGTTAAAGCTTGCAGTGCGTGACGCGCTCCTTGAGCACAGCTCGGAGCTTTTCACGGACTGCGGCTCGCTTGAGGAGACTGAAAGGGCTGCCGCGGAGAAGCTGCCCGAGATAGTTGATATCGCTGAGGAGACGCTCAGGAGCCGCGGCTGTACGGACGGTGTCACCGCCGAGCTTGCGGACGTGTACTTCGACGAGCGGACCTACGGGGACATCACCATGCCCGAGGGCACTTACCGTGCGCTGAGAGTGAAGATAGGCTCG
Organism: uncultured Ruminococcus sp.; assembly: GCA_900319195.1. Lineage (GTDB taxonomy): Bacteria > Bacillota > Clostridia > Oscillospirales > Ruminococcaceae > Ruminococcus. The sequence continues at coordinate 3,958 of ONNL01000058.1, forward strand.
GCACAGGGACATAACTGGTGGTGCGTGATGTATCCGCCGCTGTGCATACCTGCCGCGTGCGGAGCTGTTACCGACGACGAGGACACGGAAAAGGCGTTCTTCGACAGCGAGGAGCGCGACATTCTCTATCACCCGAAGCGATACCGAATAAAATTTGCACTTTGGGACAAAATCAAAGAGCTTGCAGATTGATAATTGTGCAAGCTTACAAAATGTATCGTCCCACTTGACAAAAGCAGGAAAAAGGAATATAATAATTGAGTAAACAAAGCAGAACTATGCGTTCTCACCGTCAGGCTAAGCTTAAACGGTCAATATGTAAACTGCCCTTCGGGGACTAAGTGCGTATTGTGATGAGTGCGAATATTTTCTGCACTCATTTTTGTTTTTATGGAGGTGCTTGACTATTAGCAAACAGGAACTGCAGATCAACGAAGAGATAAGAGACAAGGAAGTTCTCGTAATCGACGCTGACGGCACGAAGCTTGGCGTTTTATCCGCCAGAGATGCTCAGAAGATCGCATTTGATAAGGAGCTCGACCTCGTGAAGATCGCTCCGCAGGCAACACCGCCCGTTTGTCGTATAATGGACTACGGAAAGTATTGCTTTGAACAGGCAAAGCGTGAAAAGGAAGCAAGAAAAAATCAGAAGGTCGTTGACATCAAGGAGATCAGAATGTTCTCTACTATCGACACCCACGATTTCGAGACAAAGGTCAATCAGGCCGTTAAGTTTTTAAAGGGCGGAGATAAGCTGAAGGTCTCGGTAAGATTCCGTAAGAGAGCTATCGCACACCCGCAGCTCGGTGAAGAACTGCTGGAGCGCTTCAAACAAGCAGTTTCAGAGGTCGGCACCGTTGAAAAGCCAGCTAAGATGGAGGGACGCAGCATCGTGATGTTCGTCTCACCCAAGGCTGCCAAGTAAGGAGGATCATACAATGGCAAAGGTTAAAGTAAAAACACATTCAGGAGCAAAAAAGCGCTTTAAGATCACAGCTTCAGGCAAGGTAAAGTATATGCGCACAAACAAGAGCCACAGACTTACTCAGAAGGAAACAAAGCGTAAGAGAATCGCACGTAACGCAGGTCTCTGCACAAGTGCAAACGCTCCTACAGTCAAGAAGCTCGTTCCCTATATGTAAGGAACTGCCGTGTGTGCGGCAACTTGAAATCAACTGAAAGCAAACTTTATTTTGGAGGTATAAGACTATGGCACGTGTCAAGGGCGCGATGATGACTCGCAAGAGAAGAAATAAGACATTAAAGCTCGCCAAGGGATATTTCGGCGCAAAGAGCAAGCACTTCAAGATGGCTAAACAGGCCGTAATGAAGTCGGGCAACTATGCATACATCGGAAGAAAGCAGAGAAAGAGACAGTTCAGACAGCTCTGGATAACAAGAATCTCGGCTGCTGCTAAGATGAACGGCATGAACTATTCAACATTCATGAACGGCTGCAAGAAGGCTGGTATTTCTCTCAACAGAAAGATGCTCTCTGAGATCGCTATCAACGATGCAGCAGGCTTCACAACAATTGCTGAACAGGCAAAGGCTGCTCTTTAATTTACGGAAAAAACACGCTCCTTCTTAAAAAAGAGCGTGTTTTCTTGTAGTATGCTTCGGCGCTCCGCTTTATAAAAAGCGGAACGTCTTTCCGTATAAATGCGGAGGTGTTCTTACTGTTGGAAAACATAATCAAATCAAAGGATAATCCCGTTATCAAGCTATATCAGAGACTTTCATCGTCAAAAAAAGAAAGGCTCGAGTATGGCTTATTTGTGTTGGAGGGAATGAGGATAGTCGAGGACGCTGTCAGAGAGCATACCGACATAAGATACCTCATCTTCACCGAGAGCGCGAGTGCAAAGGCAGATCAGTTTCAGGTCGATTTGAGAAATACAAAAGTTGTTGTCATTTCAAATGAACTTGGAAATAGGATCGCTTCGACTGAGAAAACACAGGGCATATTCGCAGTGTGCGCCATTCCCGGCAGGAGCAGCATGAAGCTCTCGGAAAACGGCAAATACGTAGTCCTCTACGGACTTCAGGACCCGGGCAACGTCGGCATGATAATCAGAACAGCGGACGCATTCGGAGCGGACGGCATTATATTGTCTGGCTCATGCGACCTGTACAGTCCCAAGGTGATACGCTCGACTATGGGCTCGGTATTCAGGACAAATATCCTCATCGAAAACGACACCGAAAAGCTCTTCGGACTGCTCTCACAGGGCGGAATACACACCTCTGCGGCTGTTATCGACAGCGACGCACAGAATATCCGCGAGTGCTCGTTTGAGGGCGGTCATGCTGTCTTTATCGGCAACGAGGGCAACGGTCTGCCGCATGACATCGCAATGCGCTGCGACAGGAGAGTCATAATCCCCATGAAGAGCAGCATAAACTCGCTCAACGCGGCAATGGCGGCAGGCATCATCATGTGGGAACTCTGCGGCAGATAGGAGGAGCGGTCATGGACGATACAAAATACTGGCTCTGGCTGACTATGATATTCGGCACGGGCAGCAGCAGACTGTGGCAGGCTATGAACGTTTTCGATTCCGCTAAAACTGCCTATTACGAGCTCTCCTCTGGTGCACACGGACTAAAGCTCAAGGATAACGAGATACGCAATATAAACAGCACCTCTCTCGACGACGCGGTGAAATACATCACGGAGTGCGAGAAAAAGGGAATACATATCGCAGGCTGTGGGAGCCGTGAATATCCGCCGCAGCTCAGGCATATAATGAATCCGCCTGCGGTGCTCTATTATAAGGGAAACATCTCATGTCTGCGAAGCAGGACGATAACTGCTGTCGGCACGAGACACGCTTCGGATTACGGTCTCGAGGCGGCAAGAAGGATATGCACGGAGCTTGCAATGGACGGGATAGTCATTGTCAGCGGCTTTGCCTGCGGCACGGACATAATCTCGCACCTTGCGGCTGCTGATTCGGGACGCCCGACTGCCTGTGTGCTCGGCTGCGGAATTGATGTTGACTATCCGCGCGAGAACATTGGATACAGGGAGAGGATACTTGAAAACGGCGGTGTTTTCATCTCGGAGTATCAGCCCGGGACACGTCCGTTTTCTTCAAACTTCCCCAAGAGAAACAGGATTCTTGCCGCACTCGGATATGCGGCTGTCATATTTGAGGCTTCACTGAAAAGCGGCTCGCTCATAACTGCGAACCTTGCTGCCGAGCAGGGCAGGGATGTGTTCGTCCTTCCGCCTGCGGACATATTCGGGAGCAGATTTTCGGGAAATATCCAGCTTCTGAAAGAGGGAGCACAGCTTCTTCTTGATTCGCGGTCGGTGCTCGACTGCTTCAGGATAGGCGGAGCTGTTGACGGCGAGATACGCTCGGAGCAGTCTGTGCAGATAAGCGGATTCGGTGTGAAGCCGCTTGCATCTCAGGTGCAGACTCCCGTGGAAAAGGCTCTCTCGGACAAGTCCGAAAGAAAGCCGAAGAAGAGCGCTCCCATGCGTGAAAAGACGAGGGACACCGCTCCTGAGCCGACTGCGGCGAAAGCTTCGGATAGGACTGCGCCTGCGGAGGAGGCATATGCCGACCTCACCGAAATTGAAAGAAAAATATGCGGACTGCTTGCCGACGGCGAGCTTCACGCTGACATGATCGCACAAAGGCTTGAAATAGACGCTTCCGAGCTTATGGTCGAGCTTACCGAGCTTGAGCTTATCGGAGTTATACGTTCAAAGCCGGGGAAAATATTTGAGCTTATAAGGGGTTAAATCAATGTCGGATTTAGTAATAGTTGAGTCGCCTGCAAAGGCTAAAACAATACAGAAGTATCTGGGTCCCGGGTACGAGGTGATAGCATCAATGGGACATATACGCGACCTTCCGAAGTCCAAGATGGGTGTTGATGTCGAGCATGATTTTCAGCCGCAGTACACCGATATGAAGGGCAAGGAGGACGTTATAAAGGACCTGAAAAAGCACGCAAAGAAGTGCGGAAGGGTCTATCTCGCAACCGACCCTGATAGAGAGGGAGAGGCTATCTCATGGCATATAGCGCAGCTTCTGAAGCTCGACATGAACGAAAACAACCGTGTCGCATTCAATGAGATAACAAAGAGCGGTATCAAGGCGGGTATGAGTGACCCGCATAAGATAGATATAGACCTTGTAAATGCACAGCAGGCAAGACGTATACTCGACAGGCTTGTGGGATATGAGCTGAGTCCTTTCCTCTGGAAAAAGGTCAAGAGGGGACTCTCGGCAGGACGAGTGCAGTCCGTTGCGGTAAGGCTTGTTGTTGACCGCGAAAATGAGATCAGAAAATTCGTATCAAAGGAATACTGGTCGATAGACGCGAAGTTCACCGCTCCGGGAAGCAAGAAGGTATTTGAGGCATCGCTTGTCTCCGTTGACGGAAAGAAGCTCGAGGTGCCCGACCGCTCCGACAAGGTAAATGAGAAAAAGACCGTCATCTCCGATAAGGGCGGTGCGGACGATATACTCAAGCGCCTTGAGGGTGCTGTTTATACGGTCGCAGGCGTCAAGAAGCGCGTAACAAGGAAGAATCCCGCACCTCCGTTCATCACCTCGACACTTCAGCAGGAAGCGTCGAAGAAGCTCGGATTTGCGTCAAAGAGGACAATGAAGATCGCGCAGGAGCTCTATGAAGGTGTTGACATCGAGGGCATCGGCGCTATCGGTCTTATCACGTACATGAGAACGGACAGCCTGCGTATCTCCGATGAGGCAAAGGCTGCTGCCGCTTCATATATAGAGACAGTCTACGGCAAGGAGTATCTGCCGCCGAGTCCGAGGGTGTATAAGTCCAAGAACAACGCTCAGGACGCGCACGAGGCTATCCGTCCGTCACAGCCCGACCTCTCGCCCGAGAGAGTAAAGTCGAGCCTGACTCCCGAGCAGTTCAAGCTTTACAGGCTCATATGGGAGCGCTTTATCGCAAGTCAGATGGCAAATGCCCTGCTCGATACGGTGTCCGCGGACATCGAGGCAAACGGCTGCATTTTCAGAGCGTCGGGATACTCGGTCAAGTTTGACGGATTCATGGTGCTCTATGTTGAATCGTCGGACAGCGATAAATCGGCAAAAAAGGAGCTCCCTCCGCTTGCTGAGAATGACGTGCTCAAGCTCAAGTCCCTGGACGGCAACCAGCACTTCACACAGCCGCCGGCGCGATACACCGAGGCTTCGCTCATCAAGGCGCTCGAGGAAAACGGTATCGGTCGTCCGAGTACCTATGCTCCGACCATTACGACTATCACCTCGCGCCGCTATGTCGAACTGGAGGGCAAGTCGCTGAAGCCGACAAATCTCGGTGAAGTCATCACGGAGCTCATGAAGGAGCATTTCAAGAAGATAGTTGACGCGAAGTTCACGGCAGACATGGAGACAAGTCTCGATGAGGTCGAGCACGGCGATAAGAATTGGGTGAGCACGCTCCACGAGTTCTATGACGATTTCTCAAAGACGCTGAAGGAAGCCGAGGTCGCTATGGACGGCAAGAGGGTGAAGGTGCCTGATGAGGAGACAGATGTGGTCTGCGAGCTTTGCGGACGCAAAATGGTCATCAAATATAGTAAATACGGTAAATTCCTTGCCTGCCCGGGATTCCCTGAGTGCAGGAATACGAAGAAGATAGTCACGGAGACCGAGGGCAACTGTCCCCGCTGCGGAAGAAAAATGCTGCTGAAAAAATCAAAGCGCGGCAGAAGCTTCTACGGCTGCGAGGGATATCCCGAGTGCAACTTTATGACATGGAACGTACCAACAGCCGAAAAGTGTCCCGACTGCGGAAAATCGCTGTTTATAAAGGGCGGCAAATCGGGAAGGCTCGTCTGTGAGAACGAGGGCTGCGGATATGAAAGAGAGCTGAAAAAATGACTGCTGTAAGCGTTATCGGTGCAGGACTTGCAGGCTGCGAGGCGGCTTGGAGCATTGCAGGATACGGAATAAAGGTGCGGCTTTACGAAATGAAGCCCGAAAAATACACCCCTGCACATAAGTACAGCGGATTTGCAGAGCTTGTCTGCTCAAATTCGCTGAAGGCTGCGAGGCTCGAATCCGCGGCAGGACTGCTGAAGCACGAGATGGAAATGCTCGGCTCGCTGACAGTTCCGTGTGCGAAGGAGACATCTGTTGAGGCAGGCGGTGCGCTTGCTGTGGACAGGAAAAAGTTCTCGGACAGAGTTACCGAGATGATACGCAGTGATCCGCTGATAGAGGTAGTCGAGGGCGAGGTCACTGAGCTCCCCGAGGGTATCGTTATAATAGCTACGGGACCGCTGACGTCGGGAGCAATGGCTGAGGTGATCGGCGGACTCTGCGGCAGCTCGCTGAGCTTTTACGACGCTGCTGCGCCTATCGTCACATATGACAGTCTTGACAAGGAAAAGGTCTTTTTTGCGTCACGCTATGACCGCGGCGACGCGGATTACGTGAACTGTCCCATGAACAAGGAGGAGTACCTCGCGTTCTACAATGAGCTGATAAAGGCGGAAAAGACTCAGCTTCACGACTTTGACACTCACCCGTTCAGCGTCTATGAGGGCTGTATGCCGATAGAGGAGCTTGCAAGGCGCGGAGTTGACACAATGCGCTTCGGTCCCATGAAGCCTGTCGGGATAACCGACGAGAGAACGGGCAAGCGTCCGTATGCTGTCGTTCAGCTCAGACGCGAGAACCGCGAGGGGACTATGTTCAACCTTGTGGGATTCCAGACAAACCTGAAATTCGGTGAGCAGAAGCGCGTCTTTTCGATGATACCGGGACTTGAAAACGCGGAGTTCATGCGGTATGGCGTTATGCACCGCAACTCGTTCATAAACAGTCCTGCTCTGCTGAAAAGCGACTTCTCGATGAGGAACCACCCAGAGATATACTTTGCAGGACAGATAACGGGTGTAGAGGGATACATGGAATCTGCGGCGAGCGGTATCATTGCAGGTACTGCGGCTGCGCGGAAAAAGCTCGGACTTGCACCGCTCGAGCTTCCTCTCGACACAATGACGGGAGCACTCTGCCATTATATAAGCGACAGCTTCAATGACGGAAAGTTTCAGCCTATGGGTGCAAATATGGGTATCCTGCCGACTATCGACGTAAGGATAAAGGACAAAACAGAGCGATACGGAGTCTATGCGAGACGTGCCGTTGGATCGCTGAAAAAGGAGATGGAGAGAGTCGGTTATGATAATAATCGTTGACGCTTTCGGCGGAGACAATGCTCCGCTCGAGGTGATAAAGGGCTGTGCACAGGCAGTCGAGAAGCTCGGAGTGAACATCATACTCACGGGCAGCAGTTCAAAGATAGAGAAGTGTGCCGCGGATAACGGGATAAGCCTTCGCGGCATTGAGATAGCACACACGGATGATGTTTTTGATATACATGAAAAGCCGAATGAGATAGTGAAGTCGGGAAAGAATTCCTCAATGGGACTCGGTCTTTCACTGCTCGCGGACGGAAAGGGCGACGCCTTTGTCTCGGCAGGCAGCACGGGCGCTCTCGTTATGGGCGCAACGTTCATAGTCAAGCGTATCAAAGGTATCAAGCGTGTTGCGCCCTCACCGATACTTCCGGGCGACAAGGGCAGCTTCATTCTGCTCGACGCGGGAGCGAATACGGAGTGCAGACCCGAGATGCTTGCGCAGTTTGCCGTTATGGGCAGCGCGTACATGGAGAAGGTCATGGGGATAAAATCCCCGAAGGTAGCGCTTCTGAATATCGGCGCAGAGGAGACAAAGGGCAGAGAGCTCGAAATAGAGAGCTATAAGCTGCTTTCGGAGTCGGGACTGAATTTCGTCGGGAATATCGAGCCGCGTGACTTGCCGAAGGGTGAGGTCAGCGTAGTCGTCACCGACGGCTTCACAGGAAACGTGGTGCTCAAGCTGTATGAGGGCATGGGCTCGTTTTTCGCAAAGAAGATAAAGTGGATATTCTCGGGAGCGGGAGTACTCGGTGCGCTTTTCTCAATAGGCAAAATAAAGGCATTCAAGGAACAAATGGACTACCGCAAGGTCGGAGGCTCGGCACTTCTCGGCGTAAGGAAACCCGTTATAAAGGCACACGGCAGTTCGGACGCCAAGGCGTTTTTCAACGCAGTAAGACAGGCAAAGAAATGTGTTGACGGCAGCGTCACCAAGGTCATAGAGGACTACGCCGCTCGTCTTGCAGGGAGTGATAAAAATGGAGAAAATTGAAAAATTAGAACAGGCAATAGGCTATACATTTAAAGACAAGGAACTTATCAAGCAGGCACTCACACACTCTTCATACGCAAACGAAAAGAAGCACCCCGAAAAATGCAATGAGAGACTTGAATTTCTCGGTGACAGCGTGCTCTCTATCGTGGTATCGGACTATCTTTACAAGAGCCTTGATGTCCCCGAGGGCGACCTCACAAAGATGAGGGCATCGCTCGTGTGCGAGAAGTCGCTCCACGTTTTTGCACAGCAGATAGAGCTCGGGGACTATCTCATGCTCGGAAAGGGCGAGGAGAATACAGGTGGACGTGAGCGCTCCTCGATACTTGCGGATGCATTTGAAGCGGTCATTGCGGCGGTCTATCTCGACGGCGGAATGCAGGCTGCTTCCGAGCATATAATGCACTTCATGCCGAAGGATATAAAGCACATCAAGCACTCCGCATTCGACGACTACAAGACTGTTTTGCAGGAGGTAGTGCAGAAGAATCCGGAGGAAAAGGTGGAGTACGTGCTTATCGGTGAGGAGGGACCCGACCACAACAAGAGGTTCGTGGTGGAGGTATGCCTCAACTCGAATGTTATCGGCAAGGGCAAGGGCAGAAGCAAAAAGGAAGCCGAGCAGCTTGCCGCAAAGGAAGCACTTGAACTCATGGGTTACGATGAAGCACAGTAACATTTCGATATTCGTTCCGCACATTGGGTGTCCGCATATTTGCAGCTTCTGCGACCAGCGCACCATAAGCGGAGCACAGTCTGCACCGACTGCGGAGGACGTGCGGCGCACCTGCGAGCAGGCTCTTGCTGAGATAAGGGAGCCGCAGGATACGGAGATAGCCTTTTTCGGCGGCAGCTTTACGGCAATACCGCGCAGATATATGCTGGAGCTGCTTGAAGCGGCGGAGAGCTTCATCGGCGAGGGAAAATTCCGCGGCATACGTCTTTCCACCCGTCCCGACTATATCGACGACGAGGTGCTGAGCATATTAAATGAGCACGGTGTCACCTCGATAGAGCTCGGGGCGCAGTCAATGGACGATGCCGTCCTTACGGCAAACGAGCGCGGTCACTCGGCAGAGGAGGTACGCAGAGCTTCGGCACTTATCCGCAGCTACGGCTTTGAGCTCGGCTTACAGATGATGACGGGACTCTATATGAGCTCGCTTGGGAGCGACATGGCTACGGCTCGGGAGATCGTAAGGATAAAGCCGGATACAGTGCGTATCTATCCCGTTGTTGTGCTGAAGGGCACAAGGCTCGGGGAGCTGTATGAGAGCGGCGAGTACGAAATGCCGCCGTTTGACGACATGGTGAAGCTCTGTGCGGAGCTGATAATGCTGTTTTATGAGAACGGCATACGTGTCATAAAGTGCGGACTCCATGCTTCCGACGGAGTTGACGGCGAGCGTGTTGCAGGATATTATCACCCTGCATTCCGTGAGCTGTGCGATATGTATATCTACCGTGACAGAATTGAGAAGCTCATCGCGGACTGCACCGACACAGAGGTAAGGATATCCGTGAATGACAGGTGCATAAGCCGTGCGGTAGGGCAGAAAAAGGCAAACATCGAGTATTTCCGCGGACGCGGAAAAAGAGTTATGATAGAGGGAGACAGCAGTCTCAGAATTTACGAATGCAGATTCAGGAGGTGAATTTATGTACCTTAAATCCTTGGAAATACAGGGATTCAAGTCCTTTCCCGACAAGATAAGCCTTACCTTTGACAAGGGACTTACGGCAGTAGTCGGACCAAACGGCAGCGGAAAGAGTAATATCGGTGATTCGGTTCGCTGGGTACTCGGTGAGCAGTCCACAAAGACGCTCCGAGGAAACAAGATGGAGGACGTTATTTTTTCCGGTACTGTTGCGAGAAAGCCGATGGGATTTGCCGCAGTTACGCTGAATATAGACAATTCCGACAAGACACTTGCCGACATGGACGACGAGGTCGCGGTTACGCGAAAGCTCTACCGCAGCGGTGAGAGTGAATACATGATAAACGGGCGGCAGGTACGTCTGAAGGATATAAACGAGCTGTTCATGGATACGGGTCTCGGACGCGACGGCTACTCCATTATAGGACAGGGTCGTATCGCAGAGATAGTCGGTGCAAAGAGCAACGAGCGCCGCGACATCTTCGAGGAAGCCGCAGGTATATCTAAATTCCGCTATAAAAAGCAGGAGGCGGAGCGAAAGCTCACGGCGGCACAGGAGAACCTTGTCCGCCTGAATGACATAGTTTCCGAGCTTGAGGGACGTGTTGAGCCGCTGAGGATACAGTCCGAGAAGGCTGAGAAGTTCATAAAGCTTGCCGAGCAGAGAAAAAGACTTGAAATATCCGTATGGGTGACACGTCTTGACGAGCTGAAGGCAAAGACCGATTCGCTCGATGAGAAGATACTCGTGAGCAAGAATGAGTACGAGAACATCGAAAACGATATTCAGAGCGAGGAGCAGAAGATAGAGGAAGGCTATCGGAAGATGCAGGAGAGCACTGTGAAGTCCGATGAGCTGAGAAGAAAAATGCTCGAGGAGGAGCAGTCCTCGTCGGATATGAAGTCGGGGATAGCCGTACTCGAAACGGAGATAAAGCACTGCAATGAGGAGATAAAGTCGGCGCGTGAGAGCATCGAAAGCTCGGCTGAGACGAAAAAGGCAATGCTTGAGCAGAAAAAGCAGGCTGAAGGGACGCTTGCGGAGCTTGAGGAAAAGCGGAAGGCTCTTGAAGCGGAGATAGCCGCAGTTACCGAAAGTCTCGACAAGGCTGATACGGAGAGCAGTGCACTCGGCAGTGATGTTGACAAGGCAAACAGCGAGATAAATGCAATGTACATCAGGCAGAGCAGCCTGAAATTCACCATAGATTCGGCACACAGCACTGTTACCGACGAGGAGGCTCACCTTGCCGGCCTCAGACAGAACGGCAGTGACGTGAGCAATTCGCTTGAAGAGTACAGGGAGAAGATAGCTGCGGCTCAGGAAAGCCTCGACGAAAACGGGAAGCGTACCGAGCAGCAGAAGAATCGTCTGAGCGGACTTGAAAGGCTCTATACCTCGCGCAAGGAAGCGTTTGACAAGGCAAAGAACGAGTTTGAGCGCGTCATCTACGAGATGAAGGACAAGCAGCAGCGCCGAAAGATACTCTCCGACCTTGAAAACAACATGGAGGGCTTCTCTGGCAGCGTAAAGAATGTCATGAGAGCGTCAAAGCAGGGACGTATCGGCGGAATTTACGGTACAGTTGCTCAGAACATCAGCGTAAAGCAGGAGTATGCTGTCGCTGTTGAGACCGCTCTTGCAGGCGCTATGCAGAACATCATCGTCGAGAATGAGGACATAGCCAAGCGCTGCATAAGACTGCTGAAGGAGCAGCACGGCGGACGTGCGACATTCCTGCCGATAACCTCTGTACGCGGCTATGAGCTGAATGCGGACGGCGTTGAAAGGTGCGAGGGATTCGTTGCAAGAGCGAACAGGATAGTCGGCTGTGACGAGAAGTTCAGCGGTATCATCACCTCGCTCCTCGGACGTATAGTCATTGCCGAGGACATCGACGCGGCAACTGCCATTGCCAAGAAATACGGCTATAAATTCAGGATAGTAACGCTCGACGGACAGGTCATAAACGCGGGTGGTTCGTTCACGGGAGGCTCGGCGCAGAAGTCGGGCGGAATGATAACCCGTAAGAATGAGCTTGAGACTCTCGACACGGAGATAGAAAAGCTTGCGGCTCAGCGCGACGAGCTGAGGGCGAATGCGGAAAAGGTACGTGCAGAGGCGGAAAAGCTGAGATTTGACACCGAGGCGGAGAAGGCGAAATCCACGGAGCTTGAGACCGAAAGGGTAAGGCTCACGGCAGAGCTGACAAGTCTCAGGACAATGCTCGAGCAGATGACCTCGCAGTCTGAAAACTCTGCAAGACTCATAACCGAAGCCGAGAACAAGATAGCGAATGCCGTAAAGACAGCAGAGGATTCCGAGAAGGCGCTTGCCGAGCTCGAGAATGAGATACGCGAGGCAGAGACAAAGATTGCCGAGGGTCAGGACAGCCGTGAAAAGCTGAGACTCAGACGTGCGGAGCTCTCTGAAAAGCTCTCGCAGAGCCGTATCGGTCTCATGGAGCTTGCAAAGGACGTTCAGGCGCAGGAGCTTGAGATAACACGTATCGAGGGACAGCTCTCCGACCTTGAAAACGGCGGAAGGCTGTTCGAGCAGAAGATAGCGGAGACTGAAAATGTCATTGCGGAGAAGCAGTCCCGAATAGAAAAGCTGAGGGAGAGCCTTTCAAGGTTTAGTGACAATACGTCGGTATATCTTGAAAAGATAAAGCACTATCAGGATATGCACACCGAGCAGAATCGCCTTGTGAACGAGCTTCAGAAGGGACTGCGCGAGATAAATGAGGCAAAGGAAAAGCTCGGAGCTGAGGTGACAAGGCTCGAGGAGCGCAGGGAGACGCTGTGCCGCGATTCCGACAACATTATCCGTCAGCTTCTTGAGGTCTATGAGCTGACTCGCTCGGAGGCTGCGGCAATTGCCGAAAAGCTCGAGGATATGACGGAGGCTCAGAAGGAGCTCAATTCCGTAAAGAACAGGATACGCGCACTCGGAAGTGTAAACGTCGGTGCGATAGAGGAATACAAGGAGGTCTCGGAGCGTTACAGATTCATGTCGGAGCAGATAGCCGATGTGCAGAAGTCGAAAACCGAGCTTGAAAAGATAATCAGCGACCTCACAGGAGAGATGTGCAGGATATTCTCCGAGAGCTTTGCGAAGATAAACTCCAATTTCAAGGAGATATTCGTGGAGCTGTTCGGCGGAGGTAAGGCGGAGCTTATCCTCACCGATCCCGACGACGTTCTCAGCTCGGGTATCGAGATAAGCGTTGCACCGCCCGGAAAGGTCATAAAGAACCTCATCTCACTCTCGGGAGGAGAGCAGTCGTTTGTAGCTATTGCGATTTATTTTGCGATACTGAGACTTCGTCCCGCACCGTTCTGTATCCTTGATGAGATAGACGCGGCGCTCGATGAGGCAAACGTAAAGAAGTACGCGCAGTACCTCAAGAATTTCACCGATACCACGCAGTTTGTGCTTGTAACTCACAGGCGCAGCGCTATGGAGGAGGCAAATGTCCTCTATGGTGTTACCATGCAGGAGGACGGTATTTCAAAGCTTCTGAAAATGGAGCAGGTGGACTTTAACGAGGACGCAGCAGATATAAAGTAAGCCGTGTGGCAAACAATAACACAAAGATGAACGGAGGAGCCTATGGGCATTTTTTCAAAGATAAGGGACGGACTCAAAAAGACGAGGGATTCCTTTATAAACCGTCTTGCGAGGATAGCAAACTCGTTTACCAAGATTGACGAGGAGCTGTTCGACCAGCTTGAAGAAGCTATGATAATGAGCGATATAGGTGTCGAGACCTCGGAGGAGATATGCGACCGTCTCCGCAAGAAAATAAAGGAGCGCGGCATCACTGACCCTGCTGAGATAATGGAGCTCATGCAGGAGGTCATAGGTGAGATAATGGGCGACGATACGGGACTTGACCTTTCGGCTACTCCTGCTGTCATTATGGTGATAGGAGTAAACGGCGCAGGCAAGACCACGACTATCGGCAAGCTCTGCCACCAGTTCAAGAACGAGGGCAAGAAGGTAATCGTTGCGGCTGCGGACACCTTCCGTGCGGCAGCTATCGACCAGCTCGAAGTCTGGACTCAGCGTGCAGGCGTTGACATAGTAAAGCACTCCGAGGGCTCTGACCCGGGAGCTGTTGTGTACGACGCTCTTGACGCGGCAAAGGCAAGAGGCTGCGACGTGGTTATAATCGACACCGCAGGACGACTCCACAACAAGAAGAATCTCATGGAGGAGCTTGCGAAGATAAACCGCATAATTGAGAGCAAGTCCGCGGACAGCTCGCATGAGATACTGCTCGTGCTTGACGCTACAACGGGACAGAATGCCGTAAATCAGGCAAAGCTGTTCAGCGAGGTAGCCGACATCACGGGAATAGTGCTCACAAAGCTCGATGGTACAGCAAAGGGCGGTATCGTTATCTCGATAAAGAATGAGCTCGGCATACCCGTCAAGCTCATAGGAGTAGGCGAGAAGATAGAGGACCTTCAGCCGTTTGACAGCAGGACATTCGTAAATGCGCTGTTCGATACGCCTGTTGGTGATGAAGCTGAGGACGAGGACAACGAGGAGACAGCTGAGGAAATCACGGATGAAGCTGAGGAGACTGCTCCCGAGGAAAGTGCCGAGACTCCCGAAGATACCGAGGAAGCTCCCGAGGCTGAGGAGTCCGAGCAGAGCGCTGAAACGGAAGAAGCAGAGAATACTGACGAGAGTGCTGAAGCGGAGACTGCCGCAGAGGACGAGGATAACGAGAGCTCCGAGGATGAAGCCGCGGAGAGTGAGGACAGTCTCGATAAGTTCGTGATACCGCCTGTTGAGTGGAATGAAACTGATGACGATGATATACCACTTGAGGACTTCACAGCAGGCTCCGATGATGATGCAGACGAGGAGCCCGAGGAAGAGAGCAAGCCGAAGAAGCGCGGATTCTTCAGCAGACTGTTCGGCAGAAAGGACAAGGACGATGAATAAAACTGTCGTAATGGCGACTAATAACGCTGATAAGCTCCGTGAGGCGAGGGAGATACTCTCGCCGCTCGGGATAGAGGTGCTCTCGCAGAGGGACACGGGAATAAAGGTCGAGCCTGTTGAGGACGGCACTACATTTGCAGAAAACTCCGAGATAAAGGCGAGAGCAGTATTCGAGGCGCTCGGCGGAAAATATCCCGTCATGGCTGACGACAGCGGTATCGTTGTTGACGCTCTTGGGGGACGCCCGGGAGTTTACTCCGCACGTTACGCTCCGAGCGGTGAGGAATGCACGAAGCTCCTCTCCGAAATGGAGGGAATCCCCGACGAGAAGCGCACAGCGCGTTTTGTCTGCAACATCACCTTCATTGATACCGAGGGCAAGGTGTTTCACGCAGAGGGCAAGGTCGAGGGAAGGGTCGCTCATGAGATGAGGGGCGAAAACGGCTTTGTCTACGACCACATCTTCCTCTACGGAGATAAGACTACAGCCGAGCTCTCTCCAGAGGAGAAGAACAGCATAAGCCACAGGGGAGCGGCAATGAGGGCGCTCTATAAGCATCTTGAAGAAAGATACGGTGATTGAAATGTTAACAAGCAAACAGAGAGCGTACCTGCGAGGTATCGCTTCAACATATGAGACTATCTTCCAGATAGGCAAGGACGGCATAACCGATACGCTCTGCAAAAGCGTGGGCGAGGCACTCGAAAAGCGCGAACTGATAAAGCTCCGTGTCCTTGAAAATTCGGGATATACCGCTCGTGAGGCGTGTGACGCGATAGTTGAAAGGGTAGGCGCGGAGCCTGTGCAGGTCATCGGCTCACGCTTCGTGATATATAAGCGCAACCCGAAAAAGCCCGTGATAGAGGGGATCCCGAAGGCGAACAAGTGAAGGTACTGATAATATGCGGCACCGCACATAAGGGCTCCACGTACCACATTGCCCGTATCCTTGCGGAAAAGATCACGGACAGCGGCAGCATAAGGGAGATGTTTCTGCCGACGGACTTCTGTGAATTCTGCTGCGGCTGCACGTGCTGTATCGTAAAGGGCGAGGAGCGCTGTCCGCACTATGAGAAGCTCCGACCTGTAACGGAAGCCATAGACGAGGCTGATGTGCTGATATTTTCGTCGCCTGTGTATGTCTACCATGTCACAGGGCAGATGAAGGCACTGCTTGACCATTACGGCTGGCGCTTCATGGTGCACAGACCCGAGGAGAAGATGTTTTCAAAGCAGGCTGTTGCCATAACGACTGCCGCAGGTGCAGGCATGAAGTCCGCGATAAAGGACATCACTGACAGCTTTTTCTTCTGGGGAATACCGCGCATTTATAAGTACGGTAAGGCGGTCATGGAATCCTCATGGGACAGGGTAAAGCCCAAGATAAAGCAGTCAATTGAGAAGAAAACGGACTCGCTGGCTGTGAGAATACGCTCGGCTGAGGGTAAAAAGCTGAGAATACCGCTGAAAACCAAGGGCTTCTTCAAGCTTATGAGCCTTATGCAGAGAAACGGCTTCAACGAAAAGGACAAGAATTACTGGATAGAAAAGGGCTGGACGGGTAAGGCTCGTCCGTGGAAAAAGTCATGAGGACAGGAATTTACGGCGGGAGCTTCAATCCCGTTCACAACGGGCATATACGCAATGTTCAGTCGGCGGCTGACGAGCTTGGACTTGACAGGGTATATCTTGTGCCCTCACGTATCTCGCCGCACCGCTCAAGTGCGGACTATGCAAGCGGCGGGGACAGACTTGAGATGCTGAGACTTGCCTGTGCGGATGACCCGAGACTCATTCCCTGTGACTATGAGCTGAAGCGTGAGGCTGTGAGCTATTCCATATATACTGTGGAGCATTTTCGCAGACTCCTTCCTGACGATGAGCTGTTTCTGCTTGTCGGGAGCGATATGCTGATGTGCTTTGACAAGTGGTACAGATTCGAGGACATCATGCGCGAGGTGACGCTCTGTGCCTCGACAAGAAGCGGCGACGACCGCGCAGAGCTCTGTAGAAAGGCGGAAGAACTCGGAAAATACGGGAAAGTCATTGTGACAGAATCGTGTCCGATAGTTGTGTCTTCCACGAAAGTGAGAAAAAAAATTGCAAAAAATGAAGATTTTACTTGCTATCTTCATGAAAATGTAGTACAATATATAAGACTGAAGAAATTATATACCTGATGAGGTGAAATGGCAATGTTGTATGACGCAGAGAAAAAAAGGAAATATCTTGAGAAAAATCTCTCTGCCAAAAGATACAATCACTCGCTCAATGTTGCTGCCGAGTGCAGAAAGCTTGCTGAAAAGTACGGTGAGGATCCCGAAAAAGCTTACTTTGCGGGACTTATCCACGACATCTGCAAGGAGCTTCCTGCCGCTGAGCAGTATTCACTTGTACTCAAAAGCGAAAAGGACTTCGCCGTATGCCGCGAGGAGCTTGATACACGCTCGCTCTGGCACGGTATTGCGGGAGCATATTTTATAAAGACAAAATTCGGCATTGAGGATATCGACATCCTCAATGCTGTGAGATTCCATACAGTCGGGCATTCGGGAATGTCGCGCCTTGAGGAGATAGTCTACCTCGGGGACCTTGTATCCGCGGAAAGAGATTATAAAGACGTGGACAAGATGAGAAAGATAGTTTACACCGACATTGACGAAGCAATGCGAGCTGCACTTGCATTCTCAATAAGGTCCGTTATCAAGAAGGGCGGCTTTATACCGCCGTGCACGACGGAGGCTTACAACTTCTACACGAGGATATGCAGCGAACACAGCAGCAAACAGGAAAAGAGGAGCATATGAACGATAACGGTTTTAACGAAAACAACGGTATTGACAGCGAGCACGAGGAGCATCGTCCGAAGCCTGTCAAAAGACTCGTGAGAGCCGACAGACCGCGAAATCCCGCGCCTCAGCGCGTGAATATACAGGATCAGACCAACGGCAATTATCAGGGCAGACATATAGCACCGCCTAACAGCAGCTATCATGGTCTGCATGAGGCGGAGCCTGCACCACAGCAGCATTATCACGGACTCCATGAGGCGATTCCCACCGATAATTCCGATACAGCGGAGCTCGGCACTCAGACAGAGCGTGAGGAGCCGCAGTACCTTGAGCCGGATTACAACGGACAGGGCGATTATTCGCGCTTTGTCTACACAGCGGACTCTGTAGCGCAGAAAAAGAAATTCAGTTGGAAGGACCTGCTTATCAAGATATTTGCAGTAGTACTCAGCCTTATAGTTATTCTTGCACTGACGCTGAATCTGCCGATAATCAACTATACAAAAACTGGACAGCAGCTCTCGATACTTGACTATATCAGCGCAAAGCAGCCGCTCAGCTATATCGAGGGCGACCTTGACAAATCCAACGTAAACGCCAACATCAACCCCGACGTAGTTACCGATGACTTTACCGACGGACTTGACCTCCCTCAGCTCGTTGAGGGACAGTATTCCGTGCTCATGCTCGGATTTGACGAGAGTGAGGAGCTCACCGACGTTATATGGGTGCTTGAATTTGATATTGCTGCGGCAAAGCTGAATATACTCCAGATACCGCGTGATACCTGCCTGCCTGATTTCACGAGCAGTCCTACGGGAAAATTCAACAGCATATATCAGATGGGCGACCAGAGCGTAACACCTATCCAGCGTGTTGTTAACGCAGTCCAGCAGAATTTCGGCATTCCGATAGACGCATACGTCACGACCTGCTGTACCGACATTGCCGACATGGTCGACCTTGTCGGCGGTATACCGATAACTCTCGATTCACAGATAACCTACGAAGCGGATAAGATAATCCCTGCGGGCAACACCGTTCTCTCGGGCGACCAGGCAGAGTGGTTCCTACGTTATCGTCACGGCTGGGTAGAGGGCGACATCGGACGTGTTAAGAACCAGCGTCGCTTTATGGCGGCGGCTATGAACAAGCTCATGAGCATTGTCAGCGACGAGGGCAGAATGCAGCTCTACAGCTATCTTAAAGAGGTCTATGACCATGAGTGGATAGCTACTGATATGAGCGTCGGAGACCTCAGCAAGCTTGCAAACTTCTCCTCGACACTCAGCATGGATAATGTCCGCGTAACCATGGTGCCGGGTGAGGGTACTCCCAATGACTCGCCATACATCGGCTATGACGGAAATCCCTATTCTATCTATTCCGTTCATAAGCAGGCGACTATTGATATGCTCAACGAATATTTCAGACCGTATCAGATGCCGATGACGGAGTATGATACCGCTCTTGCGGAATATATCACGGACTATAACTACACCGTATATGATGACACGGGCGATACCCTTGACAATATCGAGGACAGTACCGCTCCGAAGAGAAATGACTATGATTGATTATGAGGTGGATTAATGGAAACAGAAAAGAAGCTTGAAATAGCGGTAAAGGCTCTCGACAGCAAGCGCGGTGAGGATATACAGGCAATAAAGATAGCCGACCTCACGATACTTGCGGAATACTTTGTTATCGTCAACGGTACGAGCAATACTCACGCAAGGACACTTGCAGATGAGGTGGAATTCATGCTCTCACAGCAGGGCGTTGAGCCGCATCACCGCGAGGCTGATACGGGAAATACGTGGATAGTTCTCGATTACGGCGACATTATCGTTCACGTTTTCTACAAGGAAGCAAGGAACACGTATAGGCTCGAAAACCTCTGGGCAGACGGCACTCCTGTTGACATAAGCGGTATGCTTGTGAAGGAGGGAAAATAATGGAGGCTGTAAACGTGAAGGGACGCAATATAGCGTATACGATAGCTGCATATCAGGGAGTAAAGCTGATACTCAATATGATACTCGGCGGAGGCTTTGACCTGCTTGCACTACTTATCCTCATAGCAACGGTTGTATTTGCTACTATCGGTCTGAAGTTTACAAACTACGCGATGGCAGGTGTGCTCGTATATATCGTGCTTTTGCATCTCTCCGACAACATCAGCAATTTCAGCAGCAACTGGATATATCTCCTTGAGGGAATGATAGACCTGTTCGCTGCCTACCTGCTCATATTCAACAATGATGTCAAGGAGCAGTTTTCAAGAGAGCTCAGCGAAATAAAAAA
>ONNL01000152.1 GCA_900319195.1 uncultured Ruminococcus sp.
GAAACGTCAAGCGGCGTAGCCGATTGGAGCCTGCGTAGCAGGCGTTTCTCGAAGCATTATTTTTTAAAGCTTCGAGAAGCAGTATTAGAGGAAAGCTTTGTGCCAACAGCACCCCGTATCCCTTTCAAAGACTTTAAGCTGAAATTTTCCCCATATATAGCGCTCTCAGTCTTTTCAGACGGCATGGTTATGTTGCGCTTTATATGGGGAAATTTAGGCTAACGCCCAGAAGCAGGCAAAAGGAAAGACTTCTCAAAATGTTCCTCTGAATAAACACATACACTTCACCTTTATGTCAGACAAGGATATACACCACGACGGATCGATGATAAACCGCTATGAAACGTCGATCTCACAAAAATGAAAATCTCCGAGGATATCCTCCTCGGAGATAAATTGGAAACAAACTTCCCTAAGAATATGCTGGGGTACGGTGGAGAACCCTTTGTCTCAAAACGTTTTTCCCCCGATACAAGTCACTTATCAATCGCAGTGAAAGCCTGTTTCAAGGTAGAAACGGGGACTATATCAATATTATACTCCTTCGTGTCAACTTCGGACATGGACTGCTTAGGCACAACGCAGGTCGTGAAGCCCATACGCTCTGCTTCACGAATACGCTGGACGATATGCGACACCGAGCGAACCTCGCCGCCGAGACCTATCTCACCGAACGCGATAAGTCCCTCGTCTATCTGCTTGTCCATAACTCCCGAGAAGAGCGCCATAGCAACAGGCAGATCACCGGCAGGCTCGTCGAAACGGAATCCGCCGACGATATTCAGGTAAATATCGAGCGAACCCATATAGATACCGAGTCGCTTTTCGAGCACAGCCGTGATGATATTCAGCCTGTTGAAGTCAAAGCCCGTCGCCATTCTTCTCGGAGCGGAATAGCTCGTCTTTGCCGCAAGTGCCTGTACCTCGGCAAGTATCGGGCGGCTGCCCTCCATTACGCAGGCAACACAGGTACCCGAGACATTATGCGGTCGTCCTGCAAGCAGGAGCTGTGAGGGATTCGGCACCTCTTTGAGTCCCTTGTCTATCATCTCAAAAACGCCTATCTCATTCGTCGAGCCGAAACGGTTCTTGACAGCTCTCAGCAGGCGGTAGCTCTGGTGGCGCTCGCCCTCAAAATAGAGCACCGTGTCCACGATATGCTCCATAACCTTCGGACCTGCGATAGCGCCGTCCTTGTTGACGTGTCCCACAATTATCAGCGGTATCTCGAGCGTTTTTGCCGTGTGCATGAAGAGATTCGTGCACTCCCTGACCTGAGTTATACTGCCGGGACTTGACGGGATACGGCTTATGCTCATGGTCTGTATCGAGTCGATTATCGCAATATCGGGCATACTGCCTGCGATAGTCTGTGAGACTGCCTCCGCGTCCGTAGCGGTGAGTATGTAGAGATTTTCGGTATCAACTCCGAGGCGCTTTGCACGGAGCTTTATCTGCCTTGCGCTCTCCTCGCCCGAGATGTACAGCACAGAGTGGTCATTGCCTAAAAACTGGCATATCTGGAGAAGTATCGTACTCTTGCCAATGCCCGGCTCACCGCCGAGGAGTACGAGCGAGCCCTTGACGAGTCCGCCGCCAAGCACGCGGTTGAGCTCCCCGAGTCCCGTATCATAGCGCACATCGGTGTCCGTACCTATTTCGTTGAGCTCGAGTATCTTGTCCGAGAGGTCGGGAGCATTACCCGAATAGGCAGAGGCGGACGGCGACTTCGGGTCAGCCGCTATCTCCTCCTCAAAGCTGTTCCATGCGTTGCACGAAGGACATTTGCCGTTCCATTTCGTGCTCTGATAGCCGCACTGGTTGCACGTATAGATATAGCGTGACTTAGCCATTACATCACCTCATCCGAGCACAGACGCGATGTTCTCAGTGCTGAGGAAGAATCTGCGTCCGCATACCATTGTGCTTCCCGAGGGCGAATAGCTCCCGAGGTCAGCACCAGTAAGGTCGAAGCTGTATACACCCTCAGCGTTTTCTGCAAAGGGAAGCTTATTATCAATATCGTAGCTGATCACGCCGTATCCGCCGAAGTCTCCCGTGACCTCGGAGAGCATCTCGTGACCGTTATCGTCGGTAATTGTGAACACTCGGCAGATGTCGGCGTCATAGGTGCCTGTCGAGACTATCAGCTCGGGGATATTATCGCCGTTGAAGTCGCAGAGGTCGAAGGCGGCATTTGCATAGTCTATTTCAAGATAGTCCGCAAGCTTTTCGGAGTAGAGCTGTTTCTGCGAGGCTGTCAGGACTGCCGTCCACCCCTCAGAGTATTTCAGCGCATAGTCCACAGCGGACGCTGTCAGTGAGTATCTTCTGCCTGCCTCAATGCTGTCCTCGGACGCATATGCGGCTACCTGCTCGTCGAAGTCGTCACGCTCGGCAGGCTCATCATTTATCTCAAGTATCAGCGAGCCGCCGTTATCCATGCCGTAGCTGCTGAAGAACTTTATATCCGAAACGAGCGTGGAATCGGTTATCTCAAAATACTCGCCTATCTCAAAGGAGTCCCCGACATACAGCGAATGTATGAGGTTTTTCTGCGGAATGTATTCCACTCTGCCGCTGCTGCCTGCTTCTCCGAGAGTTACAGCCGCACCGTCAGCAAATGTGTAAATGGTGCAGGTCGCTGACTCGTCGGAATTCAGGGACAGGATAAGCTCGGGAGTGCCGTCTGCATTGAGGTCGATAAGGTCAAAGCGCGCGTCCTCGGAGCTCTCCGCTCCGCTCAGTATGGACGAATATGCGTCCTGCCATTCAAATTCGACGCTGCCTGCCGCTATTGTAACAGG
Organism: uncultured Ruminococcus sp.; assembly: GCA_900319195.1. Taxonomy (GTDB): domain Bacteria; phylum Bacillota; class Clostridia; order Oscillospirales; family Ruminococcaceae; genus Ruminococcus. The sequence continues at coordinate 2,808 of ONNL01000152.1, forward strand.
CTCGGGCTCGGGAGTCGAAACCTTTTTCTTCTCCTTGACGCTGCTGCACGAAGCCGCTGATAATACTGCCGCAAGCGCGGTGACTGCTGCCGTTATTCTTCTGTAATTCAAATTTGTCAGCCTCCTATGACGTTTTCCCTGTAAAGAAGATATACTGTATATGCCGCGTAGATAACTACCATAAATGCTCCGAGAGGGCGCGAGATGCGCTTTTTCGGTGCACAGAGTATGAGCACGAGCAGGCTCACACCGATGAGCACTGCAACGTCGATGATGTTTTTCTCGGTAAAGCCTATGGGTGAGATAGAAGCCGCTATTCCGAGCACAAAGAGCAGATTGAAGATATTTGATCCGATGACGTTGCCCATAGCCATATCAGTCTCCTTTTTACGCGCTGCCACGATAGATGTGACAAGCTCGGGGAGACTTGTGCCGAATGCAACGATAGTCATGCCTATGAGATTCTCGGACATACCAAAGTGCTTTGCGATGTCAGTAGCGCTGTCAACGACCATTTTTCCGCCGACAGCTATCGCCGCTATACCGCCGATGAGGTAGAGAGCGCATTTCCAAATCGGCAGTACCGAATATTCCTCTATCTCGGTGGAATTGTTCCTTGCGCGTATAGCCGAGCGCACCATGAGAAACAGGAAGCCTGCAAATACTGCAAGAAGTATGAGCCCCTCAATATGCCCGACGGTGCTCCCCGTCCAGCCGAAAAGTGCGAGCATAATGGCAGCGATAATCGAGATAGGAAAATCGCGCTTGATAGTCTCGCTGCTTACGGGTATCGCGCAGAATACCGCGCACAGACCTGCCACGACCATGAGATTGAAGATATTCGAGCCGACCGCGTTGCTTATAGACAGGTCATTTGCTCCCGAGAGTGAAGCGCTCACGCTCACCGAGGTCTAGGGCAGACTCGTGCCCATTGCAACGATAGTCATACCTATGATGAGTGACGGTATCTTCAGCGATTTTGCAACGCTCGAGCTGCCGTCAACAAAGAAATCCGCTCCCTTTATCAGCAGTACAAAGCCTGCAATAAGGATAACATACATCAGCATTTTCATTCTCTCCTGTTTGTTCGGGGATTCAAGCTCTTGGTGCTCCTGCAAAGAGAGTCGTCCACCAGAAAAGCTGTTTACCCTGTTATTTTCTCTTTCGTTTTTACACTCTCATTATTATAGCACAGCCGCTCAGTGTTTGCAAGTCTATCATGCTCCACCCTGCAAAATGTGGCATAAAAGCTATATTTACAGCCGAATGGGAGCAAAATATCAGCTAAAAGTAAAAAAAGTCAAAACCGCTTGAAAAAAATTGCAGAATGTGGTATAATTTGTTGATGTACGCGGACTTTATAACAAATCGGCATTGTCCGCAGCGGAGGTATTTTATGACAGCGGCACAGATCTTTGCTATCATTATTTTCATTGGAATGTTCCTAATGGTAGTGCTTGACAAAATTGAAAAGCACTACGTAACTCTCGGGAGCGGTCTGCTCGTGATAACCGTCGTTTTCGGCATATGCATGAAGAGCGGCAAGGCTATCTCGGAAACGCTCGCCCTTAAAGGCTTCTTTACCAAGAATTTCTGGTATCAGGTCACAGAGTCCGAGAGCCGCGGCATAAACTGGGCGACTATCGTCTTCCTTGCAGGAATGATGATAATGGTCGAGGGTATGGCTGAATCGGGATTCTTCAGGTGGCTCTGCATGAAGATAGCCTTCCTCGTAAAATGTAAGACCGTACCGATATTCGTGACCTTCATGCTCATGTCGGCAGTTCTTTCAATGTTCATCGACAGCATTACGGTCATTCTCTTCCTTGCGGCAGTTACGGTAGAGCTTGCACAGCTCCTCGGCTTCAACCCCGTACCTATGATACTGTCGGAGATATTCTGTGCCAACCTCGGCGGCTCGGCAACAATGTGCGGAGACCCTCCGAACATCATAATCGGTACATCTATCGGTCTTTCATTCACCGATTTTCTCACCAATACAGGACTTGCAGCAGCTATCTCGCTCGCTGTCATCATGGTATACTTCCTCGTTGTTTTCCGCAAGGACATAACCGCAGGCAGCGGCAAGGCGGTAGACCTTTCAAAGCTCCCGAAGCCCTCTGAGGCTATCAAGAGCAAGAAGGAGTTCATCATCAGCACAATTATCTTTCTCTGTGCGGTAGTGCTCCTCGTAACCCACGCCACAACTCACCTCACCGTAGCGACGATAGGTCTGTTCATAGCGGTGATAACTCTCATAACATCGGGCAAAAATGCACTCAAGCTGCTCAAGAAGGTGGACTACAAGACACTCCTCTTCTTCACGGGACTCTTCATCGTTGTAAGCGGTCTTGAGCAGACAGGCATACTCAAGCTCATCGCGGACTTCATTGGCGATATAAGCGGCGGCAAGGCTGCTCTCATGATAGCGATAATCCTCTGGATATCGGCAATCGCAAGCGCATTCGTGGACAATATCCCGTTTGCCGCAACAATGGTTCCTATCATCGAGAGCCTCTCTGAAGCGTCGGGAGTACCTAGCCGCACACTGTCATGGGCACTTGCTATCGGCACCGACATCGGCGGCAGCGCAACTCCTATCGGAGCTTCTGCAAACGTAGTCGGCACGGCAGTTTCCGCAAAGAGCGGTCACCCTATCGGATGGGGAAAATACTGCTCGAAGCTTGCACCTGCAACGGTCATAGTGCTCGCTATCTCAACAGCATATATATTCGTAAGGTATCTATAATACAAAGGGGGATAAACTATGGGACAGCTTATCATTTCAGTCGGACGTGAGTTCGGCAGCGGCGGACGTGTTATCGCGGAGGCTCTCGCAAAGAGATTCGGCATCACTATCTACGACCGCCACCTCATCACAGAAATTGCACAGGAGACAGGTCTCACTCCAAAGGAGATCGAGAAGTACAACGAGCACCCCAAGCACCTTCTCACCTCGAGGACGGTAAGGGGACTCAGCAACTCCATTGAGGACAACATCGCGGATATGCAGTTCAAGTTCCTCAGAGAAAAGGCGGCAAGCGGCGAGTCCTTCGTTGTTGTGGGACGCTGCTCGGAGACAAAGCTCAAGGACTATGAGGGGCTCGTTTCGATATTCGTCATCGCGGACGAGGACGCGAAGCTTCGCCGTATCATGCACCTCTATGAGCTCCCCGAGGACAAGGCAAGAGCCTTTAAGGACAAAAAGGACAAGAAGAGAAAGCGCTATCACAACTACCACTGCCAGATGCACTGGGGTGATTCGCGTCTTTATGACCTCAGCATAAACAGCTCGCGCCTCGGTATCGACGGCACTGTTGACTACCTTGAAAAGTACATCAGAGCGCGTGTTGAGGCTATGGCTGACAAGAAGTAAACCGACAGGGAGGGATCAATTATGAGTTCAAATAAAAATAAGGATTACGACAAGATACTCAAGGACATCGAGAGGAGCACAGGGAGCGGCAACAGAAGCGGCGGCAGTCTCAAAAATTTCTTCATCGGTCTGCTCATGCTTGGCGCAGGACTTTTCATGATATTCCAGAATATCACCGTAAGCTCGGGGTTCGGCGGCGGATATTTCTTCGGGTTCGGCTCATTCCATATTCCCAACGGCATGATAATGCTGCCGCTCATCGTCGGTATAGCAATGCTGTTTGTAATGGAAAAGAAGATATTCGGGCTGATAGTCTCCTCGATAGGAGTGCTGGTGATACTGCTGACCGTACTGCTTACAACGCATATTTACTGGCGCAGTACCTCGGCATATATCTTTATCATAATGTTCAGCCTTGTGGCTGTCGGCGGAGCACTCGTCTTGAAAGAACTCCTTAGGAGCAAGTAATGCGGATCATTCGGGGGAAACTTTCTGAGGGAAGCTCTTCTCGAAAGAGCACCCACAAATAAATACACATCAATTCCCATACGGAAATTCCAATCAACGTCCCACAAAAATCGGGGAAGCCTCATTCAGAGACTTCCCCGTTAAGCATTTTATGCCTATATTTTTATCTTACAATGTAAGACTGTCCGTTTATCGTATAGAGGCAGACATTGATATTCTTGACATGGCTGTCCCCGTCAACGTTATTCTTATATTCAACAACAGCCGTCAGGAGCTTTCTGTCGGTTATCTGCACAGTCGGGTCATTGTTGAGTATAACGGTATCGAAATCCGTGAAATCATACTGTCCCTGAAGCAGCGCTTCTTCAAAGTAGATATAATCAAAGACAAAGCCGTCCCCGAGCTGCTGTGTAAGCGTTGTGTACTGCGTCGCAATGTAGTCATCAACCGATGTGCAGTCCGCATTCTCGATAAGCTTTGAAAGGTAAGGCTCATAGACAACGCTGTTGAAAAGCTCGGTGTCCTTATTGTTCAGAGCACTGAAATACTTCGATATCTTTGCCGCCTCATCTTCGGTGATATAGCGTGTATCATAGCAAATCTCTATCGGCACAGCATCTGTTCCGAGAATTGACTCGAGTGCTCCGAAGGGAAGATCATCCTGAGAAACATTAACGTCGTCGCCCATGTTGTCCTCAACGAGATTGTGGTGATGATGCTCCTCGCCTTCCTTTTTCTTTCCGCCGCAGGAGCAGAAGCCTGCGAGCATTGCCGCCGCTGTCAGAGCGGCTGTCAGCCTGCTTATAAACCTCATGGTAAATCACTCCGTTCTCTCAGCCGAAGGCGTAGTATTTTCCGTCCTTTTCGGCAAATGCAATATCAAAATCCTGAATGAGCGCTGTCTCATTCCCATCAGAGTCCATAGCGACAACATAAAACGGGAAGTAATAAATTCTGTCCGCTTCATTCTTGACCTCTGTGTAGTAGTCCTTACCGAACCACTCGTTTACATTCTCAAACATTTTCTGAGCGAGAGCCTCTTCGCTCTCCTGAGTTGTGCCCTGTGCTTCCTCCTCAGCTATCTCCTCGGCGGTCTTGCCTGCCTTGATACGGGTAACGGTAAATTCTCCGCCCATATTATCGCTGAGACTGTCGCACTTCTGTTCAAAGGACTGCTTCAGGTCATAGCCGACCTCGCTCTGCAAATAGGCGTCCATGCCCTCCAGATATGAAGGATACACCGTTTCTGTGTAAGACTGATAATCCTTGTTTGAATATGCTGTGAAATATTTTTCGAGGGTGAACATAAGCTCCTCGGGAATCTTGTCCTTGTCGAAATACAGCTTTACGCCCGTTGAAGAAAGATAAAACGAGCCGAGTGTATAATCGTCGTCGGTCTCGGCAGGTGTTACAAGCTCACCGATAGTCTCCGAGCCGTCAGCCGCCGCCGTGACCGGCTCAGCATAGGCTGTGGGAGCGGCAGTTGCAGCCTCCGACCTGTCTTTGCCGTTCTTTTTTTCGGAGTCCTTGCCGCACGATACGGCACAAATGCAAAGTGAAGCTGCAAGTGCGGCAGAAATGATATTTTTCAGCATATCCTACTCCTTACTTCTTTGCGTTGCCTCTTATCTTAGCTCTCTGAGTGTTGCTGAGAACTCTCTTTCTGATACGGAGCGACTTCGGTGTTACCTCAAGAAGCTCATCATCAGCAAGGAATTCAAGGCTGTCCTCAAGGCTGAGAGTTGTAGGCGGTACAAGACGGAGAGCGTCGTCGCTTCCGCTTGCACGGGTATTTGTGAGGTGCTTCTTCTTGCAGACGTTTACAACGAGGTCCTCGACCTTCGGTGAAGCGCCTACTACCATGCCCTCATATACGGGAGTACCTGCGCCGATGAAGAGTGCTCCCCTCTCCTGTGCGTTGAACAGACCGTATGTAACAGCCTCGCCTGTCTCGAATGAAACGAGTGAACCTGTGTCACGGCGCTCGATATCGCCCTTGTAAAGCTCATAGTCGAAGAATACGTGGCTCATGATGCCCTCGCCCTTGGTATCGGTGAGGAATTCGCTCTTATAGCCGAAAAGTCCGCGCGAGGGGATGTGGTATTCAAGGCGCATACGGCTGCCCTGCGGGTGCATATTGATGAGCTCGCCCTTTCGCTTGCCTATCTTCTCCATTACAGCGCCCTGATAATCTGTGGGCACGTCGATTATAAGCTCCTCGATAGGCTCGAGCTTCTCACCGTTTTCGCCCTTCTTATAGAGCACACGGGGAGTCGATACTCCGAGCTCATAGCCCTCACGGCGAAGGTTCTCGATGAGAATTGAAAGGTGCATCTCACCGCGTCCTGCGACACGGAATGAATCTGTGTTCTCTGTCTCTTCAACGCGGAGCGCAACGTCCTTGAGGAGCTCGCGGAAGAGTCTCTCACGGAGCTGACGTGATGTTACGAACTTGCCCTCCTTGCCGGCAAAAGGACTGTCATTAACGGAGAATGTCATCTCTACGGTAGGCTCGCTTATCTTTACGAACGGGAGCGGCTCGGGAGCGTCTGTCGCGCAGATAGTGTCACCGATAGTTATCTTGTCGATACCGCTTACCCATACAATGTCGCCTACCTGAGCGGTCTCAGCAGGCACTCTGTTGAGTCCCTCTATCTGAAGGAGCGAAACTATCTTCGAGTTGTAATTCGGCTTAGACTCGGTATAATCACAGACAGTTACGTTCTGATTAACGCTGATGTTTCCTCTTACGATACGTCCGATACCGATACGTCCGACATACTCGTTGTAGTCGATAGATGAAATGAGCATCTGGAGCGGTCCGTTTTCGTCGCCCTCGGGAGCATCAATGTAGTTGATAATAGTGTCAAACAGCGGCTTGAGGTCTGTGCCCGCCTCATACTGACTGAGTGAAGCTGTACCGCTTCTTCCCGAGCAGAAAAGCAGAGGACTTTCAAGCTGTTCGTCATTTGCGTCGAGGTCGAGAAGGAGCTCGAGCACCTCGTCGCCTATCTCGTCAAGACGAGCGTCGGGACGGTCAATCTTGTTTACGACAACTATAATCTTCAGTCCCATTTCAAGTGCCTTTGAGAGCACGAAACGAGTCTGCGGCATGGGTCCCTCTGCCGCGTCAACGAGCAGAAGTGCACCGTCAACCATTTCAAGTACACGCTCAACCTCGCCGCCGAAGTCAGCATGACCGGGAGTGTCAATAATGTTTATCTTTGTACCGTTGTACATAACGGAGGTATTTTTTGCAAGTATCGTGATACCTCTTTCACGCTCGATGTCGTTGGAGTCCATTACTCTGTCGGCAACCTCCTGATTCTCACGGAAAACGCCGCCCTGCTTGAGCATTTCGTCAACAAGGGTAGTCTTGCCGTGGTCAACGTGCGCGATGATGGCAATGTTTCTTAAATCATTTCTTTTCATAAAAATTCCTCCGGAATGTAAATATGTGAACGACAGCAGAGCTGTCAGCTTTTGACTTGTGAATGCTTCGGAAATGTATTAGGCGACTTATATGTGCCCGTGGAATCTCTTCCCGAGACTGCCGCGCAGGAGTAGCTTTATCTCGTCAGGGTCGCCGTTAATGTCCCTTTCGCTGAACACACATCCCGAGCCGTTTTTCAGATATACGGCAAACCAGCCCTTCGAGTACCTTGCCCGTTTAACAAGGCGGTAATCGAAAACGAAATGCGTAGAATGTCCCTGTGCCTTTTCCTCATAGATGAAATCGTCCTTCTCAAAGACTATCTTCTCGGTGAGGTCGGGATAGAGCTTAGCAATGCCCTCGTATTTCTCTTTGTAGGTGTTAAGTGCCTTGCTCATACTCATTGCGTCAATAGCGATAACGAATGTGTACAGTACAAGCCCCCCGAATCCCTTTCCTCTTGAAAGGTAATAGTAAAGCGAAAACAGTCCGAATGCGACCATTAGCACCATTATCACTATATCAACAATGAAGTTCAGACGTTTGAAGGTGCTCGGTCTGTAATAGAATTTGTAACCCTCGAGTGTGGGCTTGGTGTTTACTGTTGTCATGTCCTCACCTCAGCCTTTCATGCGGAACTTATTTCCGAGCTTGTTCATGAGTAGGGATTTCAGCTCTATTTCGCCGCCCGAGCCTATCTCGTCCGCTGAGAAGGTATATTGCAGATTTCGCGTGTTGACCCTGAGATAAAACCAGCCCTTGTCATAAACCGCAGAGCCGAGCTTGTCATACGAAAACTCGTCACGGGTAGTGATATTCGTACCGTTTTCCTCAGCGATGAGCATATCGTCATTGAAGCTGAGCCGTATCGACCTATCGGGACAAAAGTCCGTCAGTCTCTTGTATATGACCTTTGCAGACATCAGCATATACCCGAGGTTTATAAGCATCACGACATCAAGCACAACAAATATCAGATATACGAGCCAGAATGAGCTGTGGAGCACAGCCCTGCCGTTTTCACTCATGAGGAATCTGAGAAGATATACCGTCAGTGCCGTTCTTATCACTATTATTGCTATGGACGCAGGCTCGTGGAGTATCTGTTTTTTGTATCTTTCCACCGTTGGCTTAAAATCGACCGTTACCATAGCCGTCCCCCCCTATCTGCACTCTGTATATATTTCTGAACAATGCCGCTGTATTTCCGTGCAAATGTACTTTTCGCCGTAACATAAAAAAGCCCTTGCAGGAGCAAGGTCATCATAAAATAAAAAATCCGCTTAAAATCAGCGGAGAGATGAAAATGTGGTGGGAGAGGATGGATTCGGACCATCGAAGCTGAAAAGCAACAGATTTACAGTCTGCCCCCTTTGGCCACTCGGGAACTCTCCCA
>ONNL01000001.1 GCA_900319195.1 uncultured Ruminococcus sp.
CCGTTGGGCGTCCACCGGACACCCGCACCCTGCACTGCAGGGAGTCACCCTCGAGCTCCTTTCCTAAAACTTTAGTTTGAAATTTTTAAGGGATACAGCGCTTTGGAGTCTTTTAAGACCGCAAGTTATTTTAGCGCTATATCCCTTAAAAAATTGAAGCAAAGCCTTCAGACAAGAAATCCGAGAAAGTCTCTATCTCAGAGACCTTCACCGAAAAGTCACATCCAAGCTCACACAAGAATTCGGGCACACACGAAAATGAGGGAAGCTCTTTCAAAAAGGGCTTCCCTCAATAATATTTATAGACACACTGCTTTTTACTTATCCTTCCTCATCATCAGGCTCAAACCTGTGCTTGAGATAACGCGAGGTCTTTTTCCTTCTCTTTTCGATGTACATAAGGCTGTCAGCGACCGTGACAAGCTCAAATATATTCTGAGTTTCCTGCGGCACGGCGATATGATAGCCGATAGAAGCTCCTATCGAGTAGGGAGCATTGAGGTTCTTGTTTATCGCGTCGAGTTCGTCCTCGATGTGCTTTTTCAGCGCCTTTGCCTTTTCTTCGGTGTAATCAGCCGCGAACACTATGAACTCGTCACCGCCGAATCTACAGCATATCTCGCCGTTCCTGCACGAATTCCTGAGGGAGTCCGCAACGGAGATTATCGCAGTATCACCAGCCTTGTGACCGTAGTTGTCGTTTATGGATTTCAGACCGTCGAGGTCGAGGAACATCACCATAACAGGCTTTTTCTCGCGCACGCATTTCTGATACGGGTACTGTGTGCTGATGCGGAAGCCGTTTCGGTTGTTGATATTTGCGAGGTTGTCGATAGCATAGAGCTTGTTGAGACGCTGAGTTATGAGGTCGAGGCAGATTATCTTTCTCACGTTATCAAGCGAATTGGAGATGTCCATGATGCAGCTGTGGAAGTGAGGCGACATTGGGAAGCTGCTGTCCTTTATCACGATATAACCGAGCGTCTGCTCCTGAAAGTGCAGCGGTACGAACCAGTAGTTGCCAATGGCGTTTTTACCGTCGAACAGTCCCGGCAGCATATCGGTCATGGGGAAAGGCTCCATATCGAAGAATTTCCCGTTTCTGTAAGCGATGACGGGGATAGCCAGTCCGCTGAATGCGGCTGGGAGATGATATTCGGGGTCGTGGATATGTGACAGGTCGAGCTCCTCGCTCTTGAAGTTTTGAATGTCCTTGTCAAAGCTTTCCGCAAGGCATAGGTAAAATTCCCTGCATCTGAACTCGGGGATGAATTTTTTCAGATTCTCCATGAAGCTGTCGAGCTGGTCGCACGAGATAAGTGCGGAGTTGAGCCTGCTGACGAGCGAGAAGCCGCCCGAATACGACTCCATGACAGAGTAGGTGTTTCTTCTGAATTCATCAGCGTCCGAGCCTGTGGAGTTGTTGCAGCCGCAGCTCTGCGAGAACACACATTTAGTCTCCATAATTGTGTGAAGCTCCTGCTTTCTGCCGTTCATATGACCTACGATCTTGGTGCAGGCGAGCTTGCCGACCTCCTCGAGCGGACGGTCCACCGAGGTGACTGAGGGCGAGTAGTTCCTTGCATTTTCGGTGTGGTCGAAGCCCGACACGCAGATGTCCTGCGGAATGTGCATACCGATAGTGTGCAGCATATTTATCGCCGCAACAGCCATAACGTCATTCGCGCAGACAATTGCCTGCGGCTGTTCGAGGGACGAGTTGAAGAAATACTTGATAGCGTCCGTGCCGCCGCTTGCGACAAAATTCCCGTGGTAAATGCGCTCCTCTTCAACGGGCAGACCGTAGTCAATCATTGTCTGCTTGTAGGCTTTGAGCCGCTGCTGGCTGTCAATGTTGTCATCGGGACCCGTAATGTAGTTGATACGGGTAAAGCCGTGCTTTACGATGAAGTGCTCAACAATGCCGCGCATAGCCGATTCGTTGTCGATGCAAATGCTGTAAAGCCCCTCTACCTGCTGGTCGATGCAGACAGCAGGGATACCCGAATCCTTGACGCGCTTGATTATTTTTTTCATGAAGCTTACGGATTGGATAGTATTTATAAGAAGTATAACACCGTCGAACCTGCTGTAATCTATAAGCGTAAAGATGTTGAATTCCCCGATGTCATGTGAATTTCCGTTTCCGATATTGGCAAAAGCAGTGAACATCTCAAGGGTGATATTGTTTTCCGAAGAATATTGCCTGATACCGTTTAGGATCCTGCTCTGATACTCCTCGTTGGGAGTTGAGACGATAACGGCAATATGGATAGGTTTTCTGATCATAATGCACCACCTCCTGCTGCTGTAAATTCTGCGGCACTAAGATACAGCCTGTGCTGAGTTCTGCCGACAGTTATCCATAATTTCATACATTAATATTATATAACATTATCTCAGCTTTTTCAAGTATTTTGGGTGAATTTTTCAGAAAAAAGCAATTTTTGATAGATTTGGACTGCTGTAAGTAAAAACAGGCATTCCGTACTGCATATTATATGCGCTCTTTGCTGAATTCGGGACATAAAATCTTAAAATGCTGTAAATATTTGCTAAAACGCTTGAAAAAAGGTTGAAATCATGGTATACTAAACCTGTAATATGACAGATTTTATGCGGACAATTGTCCGAAACAGATACACGATACTGAAAAAGCATAAAGGGCGATGTCGGAGCCGTATCCTCTCATATACGAGCCCGACGACCAATGCACACCACCCTGAGAGGAGCAATAAAATGAAATACAGAAAGAGGATAGCGCTGTTTGCGGGACAGGCTGACGAAGCCTATCAGAGCCGCTTCATAAGCGGTTTTTTAAAGAGCAGCTTTGCTTCCGACTATGATGTATGTATATTTTCGATGTATCGGAAATATCAGGATACACCCGAGCGCGAGCGCGGCGAATAAAATATATTCAACCTCATGAACCCCGAGAAATTCGACGGTGCGGTCATATTGAAGGACAGCATTCAGACCGAAAACGCCGCGGCGGAGCTTGAGAGCCGTCTTAAAAAGGTGTCGGACTGCCCGATACTTGCCGTTGAAAAGGAGAGCGAGCTCTTCCCGAGCATCTGCACCGACTGCTACTCCGCGGAGTATGAGCTCATCTCACATCTCATCGAGGAGCATAACTGCCGCCGTATCGTTTTTGTCGGCGGAAAGAAGTGGCACAAGCACTCCAAGGAGCGCCTCCGCGCGTATCGTGACGCAATGAGCGGGCACGGTCTCACCGTCGAGGAAAGGGACGTTATGTACGGCGACTTCTGGTATCAGAGCGGCGAGCTCTGCGCGGAGCAGATACTTGCAATGAAGGGCGGTCTGCCCGACGCGGTTGCCTGTGCGAATGACCAGATGGCGATAGGTCTCTGCAAGGCGCTGACTGAGCACGGTGTTCGCATTCCGCAGGACATTGCCATAGTTGGCTATGATTCGACATTTGAGGGACAGACAAGTCCCTGCACGCTGACCTCGGCTTCTATTCCTGCCGAGGAATTCGGTGAGTATGCCTTCCGCTATCTGCAAGCTCAGATGCAGGGCAGGGAACCCGATTCGTTCAAGCTCAAGCCGCATATCGTCCTCGGTGAGAGCTGCGGCTGCTCGGGCGAGGATATGCCTGAGTACAGGATAAAGAGAGACCGCTGGGGCACGGATATTTCTGAGGACGGCTACGACTCCATTTTCAACATGATGGACGAGAACCTTGTCTCGCAGAATTCGCTTGCCGACCTCGTGAATGCGGTGTACTCGTATGTGTATCAGCTTCGTGACATCAGCGAATTCCACCTCTGTATCGGCAGCGATTGGCAGCATATAGGCTCGGGCTGTCACCTCACGAATGACGGCTATCCCAAGCAGATGCTCCACGCGATAAAGTACAGCAGCACCCATAAGAACAACATGGTCATGACGGAGAAGCTCTTCCCGTCGGCAGATATGCTGCCTGCGCTCGATGAGGACCGCGGGAAGCCGTGCGCGTACTTCTTCACACCGATATTCTTCGATAACGAGTGCTACGGCTACTCTGTCATCAGCTACGGCGATGTACCGCGAAGCTATGACGGGACATACCGCCGCTGGACAGGTACGGTCTGCCGCGGATTTGAGTTCCTGCGCCGCAACATTATCAAACAGCTCATGCAGGAGCACCTTGAACGCATACAGAACAACAAATTCTCAGTCTCGGAGCACTCCTACGAGCTGCTCGGTGAAAACGAGAAGGAGAAGTACCGCATTGTCGGACAAATTCTCGACGAGAATCTCCTCGACTACCACTTCCAGCCGATAGTCAGCGCAAGGGACGGCTCGGTGTACGCTTACGAGGCGCTCATGCGCTCGAGGACGGAGAAGCGTGTGTCGCCGCTCGACATCATCAAGTATGCGGCAATGCAGGGCAGGCTCTCGGACGTTGAGCGCTCGACCTTCCTCAATGTGCTCGACATAGTGAACCGCGACCCCGACGCATTCGGTGACGCAAAGGTGTTCATCAACAGCATTCCGGGAGTGAGCATCAGCGACGAGGCAACAGAGGCTATCGACCGCTATCTCATGACCTACGCGAATAAGATAGTCGTTGAGCTCACCGAGGAAGCGGAGCTTAGTGACGACGACCTCGGTCGCCTGAAGGAATATTTCAGCAGGCTCAACATCAATATCGCAGTTGACGACTACGGCACGGGCTATTCCAACGTAAGCAATCTTCTGCGCTATATGCCGAACTGCGTAAAGATAGACCGCTCGCTGCTGAGCGGCATACAGAATCAGCAGCAGAAGCAGCATTTCGTGCGCGAGATAATCGACTTCTGCCACGACAACAACATACTCGCACTCGCAGAGGGTGTCGAGACAACAGAGGAGCTCCAGACAGTCATCCACCTCGGAGCCGACCTCATTCAAGGCTATTATACGGCAAGACCGTCCGCGGAGGTGGTATTGCAGATAAGCGACCAGCGCCGCGCCGAGATAAGACGCTACTATCAGGAGCGCGTTGACGGTCAGAATAAGAACATCTACATCGCAGGCAAGACGAGCCGTGTTTCGCTCATAAAGCTCATAAGGGACGGCTGTACGGACATAATCGTCGGTCAGGAGGAAATGGTCTATAAGGACATTACCTTTGTCGGCGCTCCGCAAATGACGACGGGTATGCATCTGCGTATTGAGGCAGGACACTCGGGCAGGATAACCCTCGAGGACGCATTTTTCTCTAACATCAAGAACCGCCCGTGTATAGAGCTCGGTGAGAATACGGACGTTACGCTTGTGCTGTGCGGACAGAATACGCTTCGCGGCGCAGGCATACAGGTCCCCGAGAGCTCTCGCCTTGTTATCGAGGGCGACGGTGAGCTGAATATCGACCTTAATGCCGTGGAGTCCTACGGTATCGGCAACGCCCATGACGCTCGTCACGGAGAGCTTGTTTTCGAGGAGGACGGTCCTCTCAACATCACGAGCCGCGGCAAGAAATGTATCTGTATCGGCTCGGGACTCGGCGGCGTAATGCACATCAACCGCGGTGAGTTCAATCTCAAGAGCTCGAATGATACCTGTGTCGGGATCGGCGCACTCAGCGGAGATGTTTCGCTCTCGCTGATGACGTGCCATATCGAAGCCGATTTTACCATAACTACGGGACTTGTTCTCGGTTCACTCGAGGGAAATGCGGATATATCGGTAGAGCAGAGCGCGGTCAACTATTTTGCGTCGGGGACACACCTTGCAGGTCTCGGCTCGCTCTACGGCAGCAGCAGCGTGAATGTCACTCAGGCGGGTATCTTTGTTGACTTGCGTGCGGACCACTGCACCTGCCTCGGCTCGCTTCAGAAAAGCTCCGAGATAAAGTGCGATTCTGCTTCGCTCCACCTTAACGGCGGCGGCAAGGAGGCTCTTGCGTTTGGTGGGATAGAAGGGGACACGAGCGTCCTCATAAACAGCTCCGACCTTCACATAAAGCTCAATAATTCGCTCGGTGTCGATACCTATGCACCGCCTGAGAGCTTCACGATAATCGACGGCAGGGAGCGCATAGTCGTCAACGGCGAGGATAAGGACCATCCTCAGAGCAGCAATTACGGCAATTCCGAGCAGGGCGAGTGAGCGCTCCGACATTGAAGAAAAGGGACTGATAATATGCCATTGGATTTTATACGCGGCGATATTACGAAGCTTGCGGTTGACGCAATAGTCGATGCGGCGAACAATTCTCTGCTCGGCGGCGGAGGTGTTGACGGGGCTATCCACCGCGCAGCAGGAAGCGGACTTCTTGAGGAGTGCCGCAAGCTGAACGGCTGCGAGACAGGTCATGCAAAGCTCACAAAAGGCTATAAATTGCCTGCGAAGCACGTCATTCACACGGTGGGACCTATCTGGTACGGCGGTAATCAAAACGAGCCCGAGCTGCTGCGGTCATGCTATGAGGAATGCCTGAAAATAGCCGCGGAGAACGACTTCGGGAGCATTGCCTTTCCGCTCATCTCGGCAGGCGCATACGGCTACCCGAAGGACGAGGCGCTGAGGATAGCTGTCGATACGTGCTCGGAATTTCTCACGGAGCATGATATGGAGATAACTATCGTTATCTTTGACCGCGCTTCATTTGACATAGGAAAGAAATTCTACGATATACAGGCATTTATCGACGATAACTACGTCGATGAGAACGGTCTTGACAACGTCCGCAGGGGTACTTTTTTCGGAGCAGCTCCCGAAAAAAAGGAGAGCCGCAAGGCAGTCCCGAGATTGCTCAGTGCGCTCGGCAGAGACAAGAGGGACTTGAAGTCCGGTTCGGCTTTTGAGCTGCCCGAGGAGTGCTGCGACAGCATCGGGGAGACGCTCGACGAGAGACTGAGCGTTATCGACGAGAGCTTCTCGGAAATGCTGCTGAGGAAGATAGACGAGAGGGGCATTACGGACGCGGAGTGCTATAAAAAGGCAAATATCGACCGCAAGCTGTTCTCGAAAATACGCAGCAACAGGGACTATCACCCGAAGAAAAACACGGCTGTTGCCTTTGCGATAGCGCTCGAGCTCGACATCAGCGAGACGAGGGAGCTGCTCATGAAGGCAGGCTTTGCGCTCTCGCACTCGAACCGATTCGACATCATAATCGAGTATTTCATCGAGCGCGGCGATTACAGGATATACGAGATAAACGAGGCACTTTTCAAGTTTGACCAGGTCTTGCTCGGCTCATAAATGTCGCCCGAAAAGCGACCATTCCCTCCCGAAAGTGTGGTATCATATAGTCACAGGATAAGTAAACCACACACTTCAGGAGGGAATTATAATGAAAGAAAATAACAAAAATTTGACAGAGCTCGTTTTCATACTTGACCGTTCGGGCTCGATGTGCGGACTTGAAAACGACACTATCGGCGGCTTCAATTCAATGATCAAAAAGCAGAAAAAGCAGGAGGGCGAGTGCCTTGTTTCGACTGTCCTTTTCGACAACGAGTGCGAGGTTATTCACGACAGGCTGCCGCTTGAAAAGGTCCCCGAAATGACCGATAAGGAGTACAGCGTCCGTGGCTGCACAGCACTGCTCGACGCGGTCGGCGGAGCGATACACCACATTGAGAATATCCACAAATATGCGCGTAGGGAGGACGTTCCCACGAATGTCCTGTTCTGCATCACGACTGACGGAATGGAAAATGCGAGCCGCGAGTACACGCTCAAAAAGTTGAAGAAAATGATAGAAGCTAAGAAGGAGCTCGGCTGGGAATTCATCTTCATCGGAGCAAATATCGACGCTGTTTCGGCTGCTGCGGATATCGGAATCTCAGAGGACAGAGCGGTAAACTATACGGCTTCAAAGTGCGGGACTGCTTCCGTGTATGAGGCAATGGAAAGTGCTGTCAGCTGTGTGAGAAAGTCGAGCACGATGGGCAAGGCGTGGAGAAAAATGGTAAAATAATGACATCTGAGCTGCCGTAAAAGCTTGTGCTGATATTAAAAAACGTGGAGGTCTCACACAGAGACCTCCACGAAAGCTTTCGTATTGGAGCAGATAACGGGGGTCGAACCCGCCTCGTCAATTTGGGAAACTGAAGTAATAGCCGCTATACTATATCTGCAACAAGTATATTATACCATATTTTTTTGGCTGTGTCAAGAGGGCGGGGGAGAGTGCTGTGAATTTTATTGCTCAGTGTTTTTTTGCAAAAAAAGGCTGCAATTAATTGCAGCCTTGTGTTTTTTTAATGTCCATTATTTTGAAGAGTGCTTCCTGTACCCCCCCATTTTTTTCTCGTAATATAGGGCTTTATCCGCGTCACAGGCGGCTTTTGCAGCCTTGAACACCTCGCGGTATGAGCTGTACTTGTCCGCCTTATAGGTGGCGCTTCCCTTTGCTACAGAGAGTCTCTTTTCAGGCTCAGCTGTCTCGTTGTACTTCTCAATGGCAGAGTCTACTGCTGAAAAATATGCTTTCATGTCATCTGTGTCATTATAGTCCTCAAGGACTATGAACTCATCTCCGGTTACGTGATAAACGCTGTCGTTGCCGTATACGCTCCTGAGTATCTTTGAACAGTTATAGAGCAGCGTTTCACCCTCGTCGAAGCCGTGCTCAACGTATATCCTTTTCAGCCCGTTGATGTCGAAGAAAGCGACCGAGAAGCTTGCATATCCCGATTCTATATCCTTGTCGAGCTGAATTATCTTCTCCTTATAGGCTATCTTGTTGAGGGAATTGGTGATATCGTCCTGATGAGTTGACGACTCCATGTACTTCATGTATCTCTCAAACTTGTTATACACTCCCTCGATGCCTGTGTAGAGCGTTTCGTATTCATCTGTCCTCGGCTTGCTGAGGTCCTCACCCGAGGCAAGTGTCTTTAGCAGCTCGCTCTCACTCGGCGGAAGCATATTCAGCTTCTCGACGGAGCACGTAACTATTCTCGAGTCGAGCTTGTTCATCTCTTTTTCAAGGTCGTTCAGACTTGTCAGCAGCTTTGCAAATCGCTTTCTGTTTTGCGAAAGGATAATGAACGAGAGGACAATACCGAGGAGCATAGTCACCGCACTCAGTATGATGATGACTGCCCTGTGCGAATCGAGCTTTTCGTCGTACCAGTTCGCGTCGAAGTCAACACCGACTATTCCCCCGACATTTCCCTGTGAATCAAAGACGGGACTGTATGCGGAATAGAAGCGTCCCCATTCGTCAGTGTGAGCCTCCTTGTCAACGTCTGCCTTGCCATTTGCGGCATTTCTGAGTGCCTTTGTTGACTGGACAGGCTGACCGAATTCGGCAGGGTCGTCAGCAGGGTCTATCGTGAAGGTGAAGGAACCGTCACTTTCCTGCCTCACGCCGTAGATGTAGTCGAGCTTGATGCTGTCCTGAAACGATAGCAGTATTTCGAGCGCATTGTTATACGCATCATTTCCCTTGTCCTCGATATTCAGCGAACCGAGCTCGTCACCGTTGAGCTGTCTTGCAGCCGCATTTGCAACGTCGAGCATATGCTGGTTAATCTGCTGGCGCAGAGTCTTTTTCGACATAGACGTGAGCGTGAAGCCCATAAGCGCGTTTGTCAGCAGAAGCAGAGCGAGTGCGAGTACAAAATTGCGTTTGCTTGTCTTTACCTGTTTTTCTGATTGTTTCATATAATTCCCCCTATTTTGCCTGAGCATGATGTCGTTGAGCGGCAGTATATTCCCCAAATATTGCCTTTTTCTGTCTGTCTGAGCTATGCGGACTGCATATGCTGTTTGATAGGGCTTATCCTATTTATTTAATATTATATACTATTTTTCTGATACTGTCAATGCTGTTTCACAAATTTTTTCGTTTTTCTTGATCTAATGGCGGTAGTACCGACCCTGTGTGACAACG
Organism: uncultured Ruminococcus sp.; assembly: GCA_900319195.1. Lineage (GTDB taxonomy): Bacteria > Bacillota > Clostridia > Oscillospirales > Ruminococcaceae > Ruminococcus. Next base: position 9,839 of record ONNL01000001.1, read on the forward strand.
AAATATGAAAAACACCCTCGGAAGCATTGACCGTTTCCGAGGGTGAGTTGTTTTAAGATATTTAAAATCTCAGGTGGCTGTTACTATGAGTGGCGTTCGCATTTGCCTATGATACCACAATCTCTCAGCCTGTAAAGCCTATCAGGATCGTGAGGGTGGGCAAATACGCAAACGCCAACGCGTGCCGACCACCAAAAAGGCGATCAATTTTTAGCACGACTTATCTGTTATTGACTGCTTCGGGGTTCATATCGTGGTGTGCGAGCCTTTCCCATGCAAGCTTTTCCCATTTCGTATCGGGAATGCCATAGTTGCAGTATGGGTCTATCGAGAGACCGCCGCGCGGCAGGAATTTTCCCCATACCTCGATATATTTCGGGCTCATGAGCTTTATAAGGTCCTTCATGATTATGTTCACGCAGTCCTCGTGGAAGTCGCCGTGATTTCGGAAGCTGAAAAGGTACAGCTTCAACGACTTGCTCTCGACCATTTTCTCCGCAGGGATATATGAGATGTAGATAGTTGCGAAGTCGGGCTGGCTCGTTATAGGGCATAGCGAGGTGAACTCGGGACAGTTGAACTTCACGAAGTAGTCGTTGTCGGGGTGCTTGTTGGGAAAGGTCTCGAGGACGCTCGGGTCGTAGTCTGTCGGGTACTTTGTATGCTGATTGCCGAGGAGCGAAATATCGCCCGTTTCGTTGGGATTTCTGCCTGTCATAGCTATCTCCTTACTTCATCAATGGGTCGGTAATGCCGTTGGCTTCAAATGCGGCTATCCTGTCGCGGCACGTTCCGCATACTCCGCACGGCTTGTCTCCGCCCTCATAGCAGCTCCATGTGTGCTCGTAGGGGACGTTGAGCTCGAGTCCCTTTTTCACAACATCAGCCTTTGTGAGACTGACAAACGGAGCTTCTATCCTGAGCTGTTTGCCGCTTCCGAGGTAGACCGCGCGGTTCATCGAATCGTTGAACTCGACACTGCAATCGGGATAGGCATTGCCTGCCGCGTCGTCGCTGTGAGCGCCGTAGTAGATGACCTCACAGCCGTTTGAAATTGCAATGCTTGCCGCAGACGCGAGGAAAAGACCGTTCCTAAACGGCACATAGGTCGAAACAGGCTTGCCTTCGGTCTCACGGAGCTGCTCGGCGTAGGACTCCTTCGGTATATCCGCGTCGGCATTGCTGCTGAGGAGCGAGCAGTCCGAATCCGCAAAGAGCAGTGCAAGGTCGAGCTCGCGGAGCTTCACACCGTAGTGCCCGGCAATTTTCCGAGCCGCCTCCATTTCCTTGCGGTGCTTCTGACCGTAGAAAACAGAGAGTGCGAGGACTTCGTCCGCACCGTATTTATCAATTGCGAGGGCAAGGCAGGTCGTGCTGTCAACGCCGCCGCTGAAAAGAACGAGAGCTTTCATGTAGTCACTCCTTTAGTCGTCGTTGATGAGAGTTTGTAGGGAAACATCGTCCCTGAATTTTCCGCAGAAGGTCTTTGTAACGGTCTTGGCGCTTGCATTTCTGATACCTCTTGCGGTCATGCAGCTGTGCGAGCCCTTGATGAGCACCGCAACATCGGGTGAACCCGTAGCCTCCGCGATTATCTCGGCAATATCCGCGCCGAGCTTCTCCTGCAATTGCAGTCTCTTAGCCGCCATGTCGCAGATACGCGCTATCTTGCTCAGACCGATAACTCTGCCGTGCGGTATATAAGCCACATTTACGTGCATATCGTACATGAGAGCCATGTGGTGCTCGCAATAGCTGAAAACGGTAATGTCCTTCATAACGACTGCCGTGTCGGAGTCTCTTGTCTCGAAGGTCTTTCCGAACATCTGAGCGATCTCGTGGTTTGTGTATTTGATACCCTCAAAGACCTCCTCGTACATTCTTGCAACGCGCTCGGGAGTTTCGCGGAGTCCCTCACGGTCGGGGTCCTCACCGATAGCCTCAAGGATGCCTCTTATATGTTTTTCGATAGCTTTCTTATCCATTTTTCCTCCTAAACGCCGCGTTTCTCGGGGTCCCAGATATATTTGTGGAGCTGAAGCTGCAATCTCACATCGTTCAGCTTTTTGTTTTTCATGAATTCGACTATTTCATCTGGCTTGATATTGCCGAAAACAGGACTTATGTATACGTGACAGCGGTGTGTCAGGTCATATTTTTTTGTTATCTCGGCACATTTTTCAAGATCGTCGATACTGCCCGAGACGAATTTCACTGTGTCGCCGCTTTCGAGCAGACTGAAATTTTCAAGGCACATAAAGCTCTCCATGCAGCTTGAGGGGAGCTTGTAGTCCATGGTGAAAACGGGTCTGCACTCCTGCGAAGCGAGAAAATCGAGCGGAATACTGCCGTTTGTCTCTATCTCGACGCGCCTGCCGCTCTTCATGAGCATTTCGATGAGCGGATATATCTCCCTTTGCAGAAGCGGCTCACCGCCTGTGAGCGTAACATTTGTAATGCCCGTTGAGATTATGTAATCGTATATTTCCTTTTCGCTCAGCATCTCGGCAGGAGCGGAGTCGGTATTCGCCCATTTTGTATCGCAATATGAGCAGCTCAGATTGCATTTTCTGAACCTGATGAACACTGCGAGCTCGCCTGCGCGTACTCCCTCGCCGTTAATGCTGACGAATTTTTCTGCAACGGGGAAGGTGCTCATAGCTCTCCGCCCTCGTATTCCGCGCAGTTTTCGGGAGTCTCAAAAACCTTCACGCTTTTAACGGGGAGCTTCTTATCGCTCAGAAGCTCATAGAAATGCCTTGCGAAGTTCTCCGCAGTCGGTCGGAAGGGGACGGGTATGAGCCTGAAATTTTCGCTGCTGAGAGCCTTTATGGTAGTCTCCATGAGCGAGCCCTCCTCGTAGATGAGTGCATGGTCGAAGCTCCTTGCGAGAGCACGGAGCTCATGCTTTATGTCACCGAAGTCGATGAGCATACCTCTTTTTGCACCCTCATCGGTGAGACTATCGCCTGCGAGCTTTACCTCAACGACCCAGTGATGACCGTGGATATTCGCACATTTTCCGTTGTATCCCTTCAAAAAGTGAGCACTGTCAAACGCAGCAGAGGTCTTGATATAATACATATTACACCCTTTTCGTATCAGTATTTTTACGCGGAGCTGTTACCGCAGCTTGTTCCTATCGTATGTTACGCCTCTATTATAGCACCATTCTGTATAAATTGCAAGTCGGCGTTATTTTTTTGCGGCGAGCGGAGTCTTGCAGCAGGCAGCGCAGTGTACCGATGCCGTTCCGTTTGCTTTCAGCAGTGCAGCTATCTCCGCTAATGTGCTGCCTGTTGTGCATACGTCGTCGATGAGAAGAATGCGCCTGCCGCTAACCGCACCTGTGTCGGTGACAGCAAATGCGCCCTTCAGATTATATCGCCGCTTTATGTGGTCAAGCCTTTTCTGGTCCGCAGTTTTGCGGATCTTCACGACTGCACCCGTCACGCACGGCTTCCCGAGCATTCTGCCGACCTCTTTTGCAATGAGCTCCGCCTGATTATATGAGCGGCTCCACACGTCAGCTCTGTACATCGGGACGGGGACGATAATGTCGATATTATCGGGGATACCGTCACTTATGAGCCTTTCGGCAAGCTCGCCGCCGAGTGCATACGGAGCGTTTCCGCACACGCCGTTTTTCATGAGGATAACAGCAGGGGAGACCTCCTTATCGTAGACAAAAGCCGCCGTGAAGCTGTCAGTCTCGGGGATATTGAAGCTCCCCTCAAAGCTGTTCAGCTTGCTCCTGCATTCGCCGCAGAATCGGTCGTCACAGCCGATGATACAGCTGCAGATCGGACAGCGGTTCGGGAAAAGGAGGTGGAGCACTCTGCGTTTCAGCGAATACGCCCTATCCGCATTCATAGCAAAGGGCAGCCTTTTAACTGCCCTTTTTATCTTATCTGTCATATCAGAAGTACATATAGAGCTGGCACTTTATCATGCCGTTATAGAGCTTTCTGCGTCTGCTTGCATTGGCTCCGAAGTAGAGCTCGAACTGCTCGTGCGGCGAGATGATGTAGCTCTGCCTGCCGCTGCCCTTTCCGAGCACTCTGCCCATCTGCCTGTATATAGCCTCAGCCTCGCGCAGCTCAAGCATTCTCTCGCCATAGGGCGGATTACAGATAACTGTGGAGTTGTCAGGCTGCTTGAAGTCCGAGATGTCCGCCTGTTCTATCCTTATCCTCGACTTGACTCCTGCCTTTCGGGAGTTGTCGATAGAGAGCGCAACTGCGTCGTCGTCGATGTCGAAGCCTATTCCGTGGAATCCAGCCTCGCGGTCAACGTTGTCGATAGCCCTTGCGCGTTCCTCGCGCCATACCGCAGAGTTGAGCTGTTCCCACTTTTCAGCGGCGAATCTCCTGTTGATACCGGGAGCTATCCTCAGCGCCTTGAGAGCGGACTCAATGAGAATTGTGCCGCTTCCGCAGAAGGGATCGCAGACTGTAGTGTCCGGACGCACTCTTGCGAGGTCAACAATGCCTGCCGCAAGCGTCTCCTTTATGGGAGCAATGTTCGATTTCACCCTGTATCCGCGCTTATGCAGACCGACACCGCTCGTGTCGAGGTAGATCGTGACAACGTCCTTGAGAATGCTGAATTTTATCTGTACTGTCGCTCCCGTTTCGCTGAACCAGCTTATGCCGTACTTGGATTTGAGTCTCTCAACGGCAGCCTTCTTGACGATGGACTGACAGTCGGGGACGCTGTGGAGCTGAGAATTGAGTGAGTGTCCCTTTACGGGAAATGCGTTGTCGGGACCGATATAGCGTTCAAGCTCGATTGCCTTTACGCCCTCAAAGAGCTCGTCGAAGGATGTCGCCTTGAATTCTATCAGCTCGATAAGGACTCTCTCCGCGGTCGAAAGGCAGAGATTAGCTCTTGCGCGGACATTCTCGTCGCCCGTGAAGCTCACCTTGCCGTCCGTGACCCTGAGATCCTCGCCGCCTATCTTGGCGATTTCATATTTCAATACACTTTCAAGCCCGAAATGACACGGGCAGCAAAGTCTCATTTTGTTATCCAAATGATCACCGTTCTTTTTATATTTTATGCGTTTTCTCCGCCCTCGTCCTGAACAGGAGATTCCTCCGCAGGTACATTCTCCTGCGGCTGTTCAGCAGCAGGTGCCTCGGTTGCGGCAGGAGCCTCGGTCGCGGCAGGTGCCTCCGTAGGAGCGGGATTATCGGCAGGAGCCTCAGTTGCAGCCTGAGTTGCGCCCTCGGCTGTTGTAGGCTGTTCGCCGTTTTCATCGCCTTCGCCTGTTGTGTCCTCCTCGGACGATGAAGTGCCGCCGTGGTTTCCGTCGCACTTCGGAGCATTTGTTGACTTCCAGAATCCCGTTACACCCTTCGGGCAGTTGGGACTTGCTATCTTACCCGTAGCCGTGCACATAGGAGCTTCAATTACCGATTTAACGGGCTCGAAGTCGGCAGGAGTGTCAGTGAACATTGTGTCCGCATACTCACCGATAGCCGCCTTCCATACCTCAGAAGCGTGGAGTGAGGTCGGGAGCTGTAGCGATTCACTGTAGCTCTTATAACCGATAGTCACGCCGCTGATGAAATCGCGCGTCATTCCGATGAATGTAAGATCCCACCAGTTCTCGTTGGTACCTGTCTTACCGCAGAGCACCTTTGTTGAGAGCTTAGCGCCTGTACCTGTACCGTTTTCGACAACGTTCTTGAGGAGTCTGTTCATTACCCATGCAGTCTCCTCGGAAACCGCTTCTCTGGGATTACCGTTGTTTTCGTATATTATCTGACCGCTGCCGTCCTCTATCTTGGTGATGATGTGAGCCTCGTTGTAAACGCCGTAGTTTCCGTAGGGAAGGTAGCCGTTTACGAGGTTTTCAAGAGTCAGACCCTTTGTGAGCGAGCCGACTGAGAGCGGAGCCAGTGCTTTATCTTTTGCATCGAGGTCAAGACCGAGCTTTTCTGTACTGAACTTGAATACAGCCTCGGGAGTAAGCTCCTGACAGAGCTGTGCGGGGACGGTATTATAGGACTTCTGGAGGAAGTAGTAGATGAAGTTCTGGCTGTTTGAAACGCTCAGACCTTCGCCTGTCGAGTAGTTCGTAGGCCACGGCTTGCCGTTTACCTCGGTCACGGTCTTATCCGTGTAGACCGAGCCCCAGTGTATCTTGTCCGTTTCGAGAGCAAGTCCGTATGTCGTAACAGGCTTGATCGTCGAACCGATGGAGCGCTTTTCCGAAACCGCGTAGTTTGTAACGAGTGATTCCTTCTTCTCGCCCCACTGACCGACGAGCGCCTTTACAGAGCCGTCATAGTTGAGAGCAACGAATGCAACGTGAGGCTGATACTCCTCTGCCTGTCCGTCACCGTCGAGGTCTGCCCATTTTGTGACGCTGTCTGCATACATGAGGTTGTTGAGGTCGAGGAACTTGTTTTCGACGTATTCCTGCATCTCATCGTCAACGGTGGAGTATATCTTATAGCCGCCCTTGTTTATGCGCTTTATAGCTTCCTCCTGGTCTATGTTGAACTCCTGACAGAGATAGTTTGCTGCCTCGAAGTACATAGCGTCAACGACCCATGAATAAGCCTGCTGTTCATGTTCAAGCTCCTGAGCTGCGTCCTCGGGATGAGTTGCGAGGTATTCCTCTGAGTCGGTGAATACAAGGGAAGTGTTGAGGTACTGCTGGTATTCGTCGTATGTGATACCGCCGTTTTTGTATATCTGCCAGAGAACGTATTCCTGACGCACCTTGTTGTTTGCGCGTCCGTCAACGATAAGAGTACCGTCCTCGTCCTCGGTCTTTACCATAGGACCGTAGTAATTCGGGCTTTTCGGGATAGCCGCAAGCACCGCCGCTTCGGGAGTTGTGAGGTCATCGACATTCTTTCCGAAGTAACGAATTGACGCAAGCTGTATTCCGTTTATAGGACCGCCGAAGCCGATGTAGTTGAGGTATTCCTCGAGTATCTGGTCCTTTGAGTAGGTCTTTTCGAGCTGCATCGCGCTGAATATCTCACGAATCTTACGCTGAGGGGAGTGCTCCTCATCGCCCGTGAGGTTCTTGATGAGCTGCTGAGTGATAGTCGAGCCGCCCTGCTCGGAGTCGTAGAAGTGCATGAACATATTGAGGAATGCTGAGAATGTACGCTTGTAATCGACACCGTCGTGGGTATAGAAACGCTCGTCCTCGGTGTAAACGAAAGCGTCGCGGACATTCTGAGGTATCCTGTCGATAGAAACAGGGATACGCTGCACGTCCGTCTTTACGCGGTTGAGCACAACGAGCTCTTCCTTGCCGTCCTCGTTTTTTTCGATGCCGTAGAAGTAGGTATCGCTTCCCGATTCAAGCTCCTGAAGGGTGATGTTGGTGGAGTCCTCCATGAAGTTGAGCACATAGATAGTGAGTGCCGAGCTTACGATAGTACCCGTGATTATCATTACAAGGAACAGAGAGAGCAGAGTCGTTGCAATAACGGCAACTATCTTCTTGAAGATGATGAAGCCGAGGCTGTGCTTTTTCTTCTTTTTCTTTTTGTGTGCAGGCTGCATTTCAGGCTGCCTTGCGGGAGCCGTGTCCGCAGCAGGAATATTTCCGCTGTTCATGTTGTTCATATATGTTATCCGTCAGCTATCGGGACGGTACACTCCTTTCATAGTTATACATTATATATTATAGCACACTAATTTTCAAATGTTAAGCTTTTCATAAAAAACTGTCAGAATGAATAATACACCCGAAAATGCTGATAATAAATACAGCAACACCGCACAAATCATCAAAAGGAGCAGAGCTGATGGAGAAAAAGGACAGGAAGAGGATATATTTTGCATTGCTGATCTCATTAACGGTATCGGGGACTATCGTGATATGTTCAATGGGACGCACAATAAAGCGTCAGCGTGCAGAGGCAAAGGTACCGCAGGAGCTTACTGAGGTGCACGAGCCGCTGTATACCGTGAGGGAGTATGAGGGGAGGATAGCGGTATTCAGGCGGAATCTCGATAAGCCGTACAGGGTGATAGACTTCGATACATCGCTGCTTTCGGAGTATGACAGGGAGCAGCTCGCGGAGGGGATAGCCTTTGAGACGGATACGGAGCTCCGCGCCTATATCGAGGACATCTCAACGTGACTTTTTCTTCTTTTTTCGTACAGAGAAGCCGAAGTCTCCGAGCTTTCGCCCGATAGCAAAATACTCGCCGTGTGCGAATGCCGTGAGCCCTGCCTGCTGGAGATTGAGCTTGCCCTTGCTGTCGATATAGCGCTCATCGACATCTATCCCGACTATCTCAGCAAGGAACATATTGTGCGAGCCGAGCGGCTTTTCCTCGACGACACGGCATTCAAGGCTTACGGGACTCTCCTCGAGAATGGGAGCACCTATCACCTGTGCCTCTGCCGCATGAAATCCGCAGACCCTGAACTTGTCGATATCTTTGCCGCTCTTGACACCGCAGAGGTCGGTCTGACGGCACATCGCGGAGGTCGTGAGATTAATGGCAAACTCGCCCGAGTCCTTTATCAGATGATAGGAGAATCTCTCGGGGCGAACGGATATATAGGTCATCGGAGGGTGAGTGCAGACTATCCCCGTCCACGCGATAGTGAGCATATTCGGGGCTTCGACAGTGCCGCAGGTCACGAGCGCCGCAGGCACGGGAGCAAGCAGAGCGCTGCCCTTCCAGAATTGTTTTGACATAGTACACCTCATTCAAAGTTTTTATAGCTTGTTATAATTATATCACCAAAATACTGTATATTCAAATTACAATTTGATTAATTTTTGAGCGGTGTCATAATGCGACAAATTTCATTTTTCACAGGTGCTATAATTTAGAAAAAGGAGGCGCAAAAATGAAGGTAGACATCAAAAACGAGGACGGCATTGCCGTTGCAGAGCTGAGCGGAGAGATAGACCACCACAATGCTAAGGAGATACGCACACAGCTTGATAAATATATAATCTCGGCACAGCCGCGCAGACTTGCGATAGACTTCACCAATATCACATTCATGGACAGCTCGGGGATAGGTCTGATAATGGGACGCAGCAAGATAATGAAGCAGTGCGGCGGCAAGCTCGAGGTACGCAGTCCGCAGCCGTATATAAGGCGCGTGATGAAGCTTTCGGGCATTGAGCGGATAGTTAAAATAACCTGAGAGGATGAGAAAAATGGAGATATTGAATGAGATAAAGTTTTCAATGCCGTCGCTTTCGGTGAATGAGAGCGCGGCGAGGGCGGTGGTATCGTCGTTTCTGATACAGACAGACCCCACAGTAGAGGAGCTCTCCGACATACGCACAGCGGTCTCTGAGGCGGTGACCAATGCCGTAGTCCACGCATACCGCTATAAGCAGGGGAAGATAGAGCTCACGGTCCGACTTCTGCGTGACCGTGAGATATACATAAAGGTGCGTGATAAGGGGTGCGGCATCAAAAACATAGAAAAGGCAATGGAGCCGCTCTTCACGACAGCTCCCGAGGAGGAGCGCTCGGGGCTCGGATTTTCGGTCATGCAGTCGTTCATGGACAAGCTCACTGTCCGCAGTAAAGAGGGGACAGGCACGACCGTGGTAATGCGCAAGAGGCTGTCCGAGCATGGAGACTGAGACAAAAAAGCCGACCGCCGAGGAGAATCTCGGACTTGTCCACCTCTGTGCGAACAAATTCCGTAACCGCGGCATTGAATATGACGACCTCTACTCCGCAGGCTGTGTGGGACTTCTGAAGGCTGTCAGGGCATTCGATGAGACAAGGGGAGTGCGCTTCTCGACGTATGCCGTACCCGTGATACTCGGCGAGATAAAGCGGCTTTTCCGCGACGGCGGTACTATACGTGTGAGCCGCGGTCTCAAGGAGCTCTCACTTCGTCTGCAAAGGATATGCGAGAGCTTCCGCCGTGAACAGTTCAGGGAGCCTACTGTGAGTGAGCTTGCCGAAATATCGGGCGAGAGCGAGAGTGACGTGTCCGAGGCGCTCTGTGTGAGCCAGCCTGTTGTGTCGCTCACGGCGCCCGACGAGGAGGAGGGACAGATAGACATTCCCGTTGATGCTCCCGACGAGCTGATAGTTGACCTGCTTGCACTGCGGCAGATAATGCGCTCGCTCGAGCCTGCCGACCGCACTCTGCTCGAGCTGAGGTATTTCAGAAATATGACGCAGTCAGCGGCGGCGAAGGTGCTCGGAATGACGCAGGTGCAGGTCTCGCGCCGTGAAAAAAAGCTCCTCACGCAGATGCGCAGGGAGCTTCTTGAATAGTCAGAAAATAAGGTATCCTATGACCGAATTTGAGACGATGGCTCCCCTCGGAGTCAGCGAGAGGACATTGCCGTCGTAATTGATATATCCGACCTTCAGAAGGTCGGGTATTTTTTTTTCGATGTCTGAGCGGTGCTCCCCGATCTTACGCAGGTCAAGACCCTCGGTGAGCCTGAGTCTGAGCATTGCGTATTCCTCGAAGCTGCAGGGGGAGTCGTCTGTGATGTCCACACGCTGATGCTCCGAGCTGATAAATCCGTCGAGGTCTCGCCCGACTGCAAACCGCCTGCCGCCGAAGCAGGAATGCGCGGAGGGACCTATCCCGAGATATTCGCGGCACTGCCAGTATTTGAGATTGTGGCGGCTTTTGAAGCCGCTTTTTGCGAAGTTCGATATCTCATACTGCTCAAAGCCCTTCTCTGCGAGCATTTCCACGGTTTTCAGATACAGCTCCGAGGACAGCTCGTCGTCGGGCAGAGCGTCCGCAAGTCCCTCGCGGTCAAACGGAGTCCCGTCCTCGACCTTCAGAATGTACGAGGAAATGTGAGTTATCGGCAGAGCGGCGAGCCTTTCTATCGAATAGCCGATGCTTTCGGCGGTCTGGTCGGGGAGTGCGGTCATGAGGTCGCAGGATATATTCGTGAAGCCTGTATCAAAAGCGTCAAGGACTGCCCTTTCCGCCCGCTCGGCAGTATGCGTCCGCCCGAGAAGTCTCAGCTCGCTGTCATTCATCGACTGCACCCCTATGGAGAGGCGGTTTATCCCCACACTGAAAAACTCGCGGAGCTTGTCGGGAGTGAGCGTACACGGGTTCGCCTCGAGAGTGATCTCCGTATCGTCGGCAAGCCTGAACGACCTTCCCACAGCGCCGATAATGCTGCGGAGCTGTTCACCTCTAAGCAGTGAGGGAGTACCGCCGCCGAAATAAATGGTGTCAGCAGTGCGCTCCCTGTCGGAGTAGTGCGACAGATTGCGGATAACAGCGTCAACGTATGCCTGTGCGGAGCTGCCCGAGTACC
>ONNL01000072.1 GCA_900319195.1 uncultured Ruminococcus sp.
CACTCCCTGTTTCTTCATTTCTGTATCTCAAAAGTAAACGCTCTGCCGAGCTGACTTTCAGCTTCAGCGTTCTCACATTCTTGATGCAGAAGATCACCATTTCCTTTTTCGTAGCGGTAACACTGGTGGCTGATGCTTCCTGTCTTGAATGTGATTATAAGGCTAACACGAGAATTAATTGTCAAAACGGTGTTGTGTCGTACTTTTTTCTGAGCTTTGTTATTGCCTTTTTTTCGATACGTGATACATAAGAGCGCGATATACCGAGCATTTTGGCTGTTTCATTCTGAGTGTGCGGATTTTTCCCGTACAGACCGTATCTGCAAACTATTATCTTCATTTCACGCTCGTCGAGAACTTCATTCAGGAATCTGTAAAGCTGTCGTGAACGTATGAGCAGATCGACCTGCTCATTTATGTCATTACCGTCGTCGATAAGATCCATGAGAGTGAGAGTGTTGCCGTCCTTGTCGGTCTCAACAGGTTCATTGATGTACACATCACCCGAGGATTTCTTAGTGGCGCGGAAATTCATGAGTATCTCGTTTTCAATGCATCTGCTCGCATAGGTCGCAAATCTTGCTCCCTTTGTATAATCGAAGGTATCGACAGCCTTGATAAGACCAATTGTGCCTATTGAGATGAGTTCATCCTGCTCAGACGGGGATACCGTATATTTTTTCACGATATGAGCTACCAGTCTGAGATTGTGCTCGATTAGCCTGTTTTTTGCCTTCCTGTCGCCTTGAGACAGACCTTCAAAGCATTTTGTCTCCTCAGCCTTGGAGAGCGGCTTCGGGAAAACGGTGTTATTGTCGATATGAAGGGCAAAAAAGAACAGGTTCCTGATGATCTCTAAAAACATCTTGTTACCTCCGCGGACGTTGATAGTATTTTCATGATTAAGTCTATGCGGCATGGGCTGTCCGATATTTTCTATTTCAGGCAAATTTTTGACCGTATTATCAAAAAATATTAAAGTAAAAGAAAAAAACAAATCAATCGTATTGACGTGAGCGAAGAAATATTATATAATAAATATGTATAGGATTATAAATGCAGATATAACAGCTGTGCTGTTTGGAAGAAGTGATAAATTGAAAAAGTATGTTTCGGCGTCGGTACTCAGTGCTGACCTACTCAATCTCGAAGATGAGATACGCCGCCTTGAACAAAGTAAAATAGATATGCTCCATTTCGATGTTATGGACGGTCTGTTTGTAAATAACATAACGTATGGACTGCCTGTACTGAAGGCTATTAGAAAGGTCACAGACCTTACCCTTGATGTCCACCTGATGATACAGGACCCGATGAGATATGTCGGAAGATTTGCTGAATACGGAGCAGATTATATCTCCTTCCATATCGAGAGCGACGGCAATACAACAGAGACGCTTACCGACATAAAAAACAGCGGAGCAAAGGCGGCTTTGGCAATAAAGCCTGCAACTCCTGCTGAAAGCGTATATGATTACCTGCCGTATCTTGATATGGTGCTCGTTATGACAGTTGAGCCCGGCTTCGGCGGACAGAGCTTTATGCCTGAGACCATTGAAAAGGTCAAGAAGATAAAGCAGAAAATCACTGAGCTTGGACTTGATGTGCTGATACAGGTAGATGGCGGAATCAATGCCGAGACTGCCAAAATTGCAAGTGAAGCAGGTGCAAATGTGCTCGTTTCGGGCAGCTATCTGTTCAAGGCTGATGATATGGCTTCTGCTGCCGAGAAGCTGAAGGAAGGTAGCTCGGAGTGAGGAAGGCAGTTAAAAAGGACCGCCTTGCATGGCTCGACATAATGATAACCCTCCTGACGCTCGAACTCATGGCATATTTCTACTATGGGACACGCGCACTCTTTACTGCTCTGCTGTGCATGACCGTATCGGCTGCTGCCGAATTCATATCTCTGCGTATAATGCACAGGAGATTTACAGCGGACGACCTAACGTGTGTTTCAGACGGACTTATCCTTGCACTCATGCTCCCCGCATTCATTGACTACGAGATAGTCGTTATTGCAGCGGTATTCATGATAGTTGTCGCCAAGTGCATTTTCGGCGGACGGAGAAACATGATATTTTCTCCTGCTGCGGTCGGATATATTTTCATTCTCACCTCATGGGGCAAGGAGCTTCTTACGTATCCTGCTCCTCACGACAGATGCGGCATTTTTTCAAAGCCCGATACACTCGTTGACTCCGCATCACATATATTCAACCTCAGCGGTAAGCTCAATTATTCGGACTTCGAGCTTCTGCTCGGAAATTTCAGCGGACCGTGCGGCTCGGTAAGCGTACTGCTTCTCGTGGTCGCGGCTGTGATACTCATACTCAGACGTGATATTTCAGCAGGTGCGTTTATCGGTTCAATCTCGGGAACTGCGATCCTTGCGTATCTTGCACCTGTATCCGATATACGAGTTGATTCCGTGAGATATTCGCTCATCATGAACATGGTGCTTTTTGCTTCGATATATATAATATCCGACAGGAGAATAGCTCCGAGGAGGAATTACTATGCCTTCTTCTACGGCTTTTTCACTGCGGTATTTGCCTATATAATCGTACTTACCACAGCAAAGGAAAACGCTGTTGTTATCGTATCCGTACTGTTTACGCCGATAGCTCTTTCCCTCAGAACTCTTGAGCGGAGCATTGAGCATATCAGGAGAAAGGATGAAAAAGCGCGTGAGGAAAAGGCTCTTGCCGCTGATGATACGGAGGTGAGTGCTGATGAGCAGTAAGAAAAGTCATATATTCGACGGACTATTATCGGATAATACCGTACTGTCGTCACTAATGGTGATATCTCCCATAATCATCTGCGGAGAATCGCTGAAAAATGCAGTTGCAATAATCTACGCATTTTCAATAATCACATTCTTTTCCGTGATGCTCTCGTCGTTTGTACCGAAGAAGCTTCCGTATGCGGTAAAGATAATAATCTACGCACTCATTTCTTCACTTGTATGCGTACCGGTTAAGCTTGCCGCGGAGAATTTCTATGCCGAATCCATAAACCGTATCGGCATATATTATCCATTGCTTGCGGTCAATTCGCTGATCGTTGTACAGACAGAAGCGAAGTTCTTTTGTATGAAAAAGCTCAGAATGACAGCCTCGCTGTTTTTCTATATACTCGGCTTTGACGCTGTGATACTGATAACCGCATTCATCAGGGAGCTCTTTGCGTATGGCACGATAAACAGCAGAATGGTCGATGTGAACAGGACTATCGGAGGACTTGCCGAGTCATTCGGCGGCTTCATCTTCCTCGGGATAATGTGTGGGATCTACAGAGCAATACGCTCACGTATCTCGCACAGCTCAGCAAAGGAGGATAACGATGTTTCTGATAACTGACTTCATAGCATTCCTTGCGGCGAATCTGATACTCACGCAGGCTCTCGGCACGAGTACGCTGTTCATTGCGGCAGGCAACAGAAAAAGCCTTGTAGCAACAGCCTCAGTGATAACGATATTCACGACCTTCGGTTCGGCTTCGGCATACATTACCGACAGACTGCTTCCTGTAAAATATACAGATTTTACTCTGTTTTTTTACACGCTTGCAGTGGGAATACTATATGTGATATTTCTTTCTGCTCTTTTCTTTTACAGCAGAGAAAAATTTGATAAAGCTAAAAAGTATATACACGTATCGGCATTTAACTGTGCCGTTATGGGAACTCTCCTCACAATAAACGGCAGAGCGGCGGCTGACAGCTCGCTCATGCATCTCGGAAGATATATGCTCTCGGGAATCGAGGCAGGCTTGGGCTTTATAGTCACTGCATTGATACTCACAGCCGCATATAAAAGGCTCACATCTTCAAAGGTCCCTGCGTCGTTCAGAGGTTTCCCTGCAATGCTTGTATATCTTGGAATAATATCAATGGCGGTATATGCGTTAAAATAAAGAGATAGCATCAGCAATACTGCCTGTCAGGAGAAAATAAAATGAAAATCAGGAATAAAGGAAGGAAAATTTACAAAACAAAAGAGAAAAAGTACAACGGAAAGAATCCTGCGGGAAAAATATTTTCTGTTGTACTGAGCATACTGCTTATAGGTGGGATAGGCTTTCTCGGTTACAGTGTTGCCGAACCTATCGTAAATTATACAAAGAAAAAGGGCGACGGTCCGTCCGAGCCGCCTACATCTGCAATAGTAACGACTGAAAATGCTGACGAGCCTACTACTGACGAAGCGGTCGAAGTCGTAACAAATAAAAGCACTGAGGAATACCGTGCTGCTGCTCTTACCGAGGCAGACATGATAAGTCTCGAATCCATAGGACTTGCACTCAACAAGGTACCTGTGAACATGGACATCGAATATATCGAGGTACCGCTCAAGCTCAGCGGCGGAACTATAACCTACGCAAGCGGAGTTGAACGAGCTATAATGTCGGGAGCTGTAAAGTCCTCGATAAGCCTCGCAGATATAGTTGACGCGGTAAAGACCGCAGGGTACAAGCCTGTTGCTTTAGTGAGCACATTTGATGACAGTATCCTTCCTGTGACATATCACGAGACGGGATATACCACCGTTGACGACGGCTCGCAGTGGATAGACGACAATGAGTCATCGGGAGGAAAGCCGTGGCTCTCGCCGTATTCGCAGGAGGCTCTCACATACCTCACCGACTTGGTGGTGGAGATATCGAATGCAGGATTTGAGCGCGTTGTCTGCTCTGACTTTATTTTCCCGCCGTTCAGAGAAAGCGACCTCGCACTCCTTGACGATCAGCTCTCAACCGACGGAAAATATATGCTTCTCACCTCTGCTGCAAATCTGCTCAATGAGAAGATACTTTCGAGCGGCTCGTCAATGGCTATCGAAGTCTCAGCGGTCGAGGTGCTGAAAGGCAATGACGATATAATCGTTCAGCCGATGGTGCTTAATGTCGATACCATTATTGTTGATGTAAATATCGACGAGATAGGCAGCGGTGTCATTTCGGATACAACGTCCTATGAATTCACAGGCACTGCTGAGGATAAGACAAAGCGTATGCTTGAACTGCTGAAGGACAAGTTTACAAGATACAGCAATATTATAATCAGAATATCAGGCAGCTCTGTCAATTCGGGGGAGCTGCTAAAGGCAGCCGATGCCGCAGAGGGCATGGGTTATAAATCTTTGGTCATAGGCTAAAATAAATACCGAATTATCGGGGAACGGAGTTTATTATGAATGAAAAATTCAAGGTATCGCTTCAAAAGGTGATAGACGAATTCAAGCTTGAGGTCATCTATATCCACAAGGATGCAAATGAGCTGATGATTTCCGAGAATGATGTCAACAGACCGGGACTTCAGCTTCAGGGCTTCTATGAATATTTTGACCCTGAGCGTATACAGATAATAGGCAAAATGGAATTTGCCTACCTCTCGACAATTGATGAAAAAACAAGACGCGACAGGCTCCAGATGCTTTTTGCACAGCGTATACCTGCACTGATAATCACAAGGGAGCTCCCGTACTTTGCTGAAATGCTCGAGCTTTCAAAGGAATACGAGGTACCGCTGCTTAGAAGCAAGGAGAGCACATCGAACTTCATTTCGGGTATGATTGCTTTTCTGAATCTGAACTTAGCTCCGAGAATCACACGTCACGGTGTTCTCATAGAGATCTACGGTGAAGGTGTATTTATAACAGGCGAGAGCGGTGTCGGTAAGAGCGAGACTGCTATCGAGCTCGTAAAGCGCGGACACAGACTTGTTGCTGACGACGCTGTTGAGATACGCAAGGTGTCGAATATAAGCCTTGTCGGAAGCTCACCCGATAATATCAGGCATTTTCTCGAGCTCCGCGGCATAGGAATTATTAATGCACGCAGACTTTTCGGTATCGGTGCTGTTAAGATGAGCGAGAAGCTTGACCTTGTAGTTGAGCTTGAGCAGTGGAATCCCGAGAAGATATATGACAGAATGGGTGTTGATACGGAATTTGTTTCGCTTCTCGGCGTTAAGATACCGTCGCTCACTATCCCTGTAAAGCCGGGACGTAACCTCGCTGTCATACTTGAAGTTGCAGCTATGAACAACAGACAGAAGAAAATGGGCTATAATGCTGCTCAGGAGCTTCTCAACAAGCTCGGTATGCAGTCTGAGTCCAAGGAGATAGTACACGATTACGAGACATTCTGATACATAGCAAGCAGGAGGATAAACATGATAAATATTGATGAACTCACCTGTCTCTGCGGTGACCTCGGGTGTCGGATAATGCCCGAATGCTCGCTCAGCGAATATGTGACCTTCCGCTTCGGTGGTCCGTGCAGGGCGCTCATAAGCATCAATTCAGCCGCTTCTGCCGCAAGGCTCTTGCAGTATCTGCGCGACAGAAAGGTGCATTACGGAATTATCGGCAGAGGCAGCAATGTTATTGTCGAGGACAAAGGCTTTGACGGCGTTGTGCTGCTCTTCGGAAGTGATTTTGCAGATATAAAAATTGAGGGAACAAAGCTCATCTGCCAGACGGGAGCGCTTCTTGCGTCCGCCTGTGTACACGCACAGCAGGCAGGTCTGAGCGGTATGGAGAACCTTTTCGGTATCCCGGGTACTCTCGGCGGAGCTGTCTATATGAACGCAGGTGCATACGGCAGTGAGATGAAGGATATAGTCGAGACTGTCGAGTATCTCGACGAGGACTGCAATTTATGCACAATTGAAAACAAAGACCTTGAATTCGGTTACAGACACAGTATTTTTTCGGGCAAGCCGTATGTGATCACGTCAGTAACTATCGCTCTTTCGGAGGGCGAGCCTGATAAGATAAAAGCTGCAATGAGCGAATGCATGGCTAAAAGGAGCTCGAAGCAGCCGCTTGAATACCCAAGTGCAGGCAGTACCTTCAAGCGTCCGGAGGGGAGCTATGCTTCACTTCTCATTGACCAGTGCGGACTCAAGGGACTTACCTGCGGCGGTGCTATGGTAAGCGAAAAGCACAGTGGATTTGTTATCAACAAGGGTTATGCGACCTGCTCGGACGTAATGGAGCTTTGCGACAAGATCATAAATACAGTCAAAGAGAAAACAGGATATGAGCTGGAGCTCGAGCCTGTAATACTTAAATGAACAGAGGACTAATATGCACGTATTGATAGTTACCGGGATGTCGGGATCAGGAAAATCCAGTGTAATGGACGTTATGGAGGATATAGGGTATTATTGCATAGACAATATCCCGCCTAAGCTCATATCACAGTTTGTTGACCTTTGCCGTCAGTCTGAGACAAAGATAACCAAGATAGCTGTTGCTGTCGATGTTAGAACAGGTGATATGTTTTCTGAGATGTTCCGCTCATGGAAAGAGCTGAAGCTTGCGGATGATGTTGATGTAAAGGTATTGTTCATAGAAGCAAGCCACGAAGTTCTCCTGCGCAGATATAAGGAGACTCGCCGCAGACATCCGCTCGCTGAGAAGTTCAACGGAAATCTCCATGAGGCTATAAGCTATGAGCACGAACAGCTTGCACAGCTCCGCGGAATAAACGACTATTACATAGACACCACCGACCTCACTGCGTCACAGCTGAAGGAGCAGGTCAGAAAGATGTTCCTTTCCAATTTTTCTGATTCGCTTACTATCAAGGTGATGTCTTTCGGATATAAATATGGTGTTTCTACAGAGTCCGACCTTATGTTTGACGTGAGATGCCTGCCGAACCCTTATTATATTGATGAACTCAGAGAACATACGGGACTTGAAGCGTGTGTAAGCAATTATGTCATGAGCTTTGAGCAGTCGCGCATGATATATGATAAGTTTACCGAGCTTCTTGATATGCTCATACCGCTTTATGTCCATGAGGGAAAGAGCCAGCTCATAATCGCATTCGGCTGTACAGGCGGAAAGCACCGCTCTGTGACATTTACGGAGCGCATTGCCAAATACCTCATAGACAAGCAGTATCATGTGCAGATATATCATCGTGACATCAAAAAAGTATAGTTTGGAGTGAGCTGAAATTTCGTTTTCAAATGATGTGAGAAAAGAGATAATCCCGTCGATAAATGACGTGGATAAGCGCTTTGCGTGCCTCTATGGCATGATACTTTTCAGCCGCAGACTAACTAAGGAGCATATATGCTTCCAGACGGAAAGCAGTCTCACTGCCGAGCTCTTTTCGTCACTGCTCCACCGTGTTTTCAGCATAGATGCGTCATTTTCCAAGAAGGAACACAAGGACGGGGGAGCGCTCTACACCTTCGATATATGCGGCGACAGTGCAGAGCGCATCTTTACTTCCTATAAGCTTTCCGAAAATAACAGAAGAATTGATTCCGAGATTATTTCAACAAGTAGTCTCGGAGTTTTTACAGCAGGAGCATTTTTTGCCTGCGGAAGCGTCAATGATCCCTCAAAGGAATACCACCTTGAATTTGCCGCTCCTGCTGAAAGCCTTGCCAATGACCTTTCAGCACTGCTGTGTGACATTGGAGTTACTGCAAAGACAGCTATCCGCAGGGGACAGTACATCGTCTATATCAAGGGCAGTGAGTCTATCGAGGACACGCTCACGTTTATCGGTGCACAGCAGTGTACCCTTGAGCTCATGAATGTGAAGATATATAAGGACGTGCGCAACAAAGCCAATAGGATAGCCAACTGTGATTCTGCCAATATTGACAAGGTCGTAAATGCTGCACTTAAACAGACTGAGGATATTGAGCTCATTGAAAGAACGGAGGGGCTTGATTCACTTTCTTCTGAGCTCAGAGAGGTGGCACTGCTGAGACTTGAAAACTCGGGAATGAGCCTGAAGGAGATAGGGGAGTCCCTTAAAGAGCCGATAAGCCGCTCGGGAGTAAACCACCGATTCAAGAAGCTCTCGGCAATCGCGCAGAGAATAAGAAATGAGGAGTGCGAAAATGGAAAAGAGTGATTTTGTACACCTTCATTTGCATACAGAATACAGCCTGCTTGACGGTGCCTGCCGCATAGACAGGCTTTTTGAGCATATAAAGGGACTCGGACAGAAAGCTGTTGCTATCACAGACCACGGAAATATGTACGGAGCAGTCGAGTTTTACAATGCAGCAAAGAAAGCAGGTATCAAGCCGATAATCGGCTGTGAGGTTTATGTCGCTCCGAGGCGCATGACGGATAAAACTCCGCATATAGACACAAAGCCCTATCATCTCATATTGCTCTGCGAAAATAATGAGGGATATAAAAACCTTGTAAAGCTTGTCTCCGCGGCAAGCCTTGAGGGGTTCTATAATAAGCCGAGAGTGGATATTGAACTGCTCAGAAAGTACCACAGCGGACTTATCTGCCTTTCTGCCTGCATTGCAGGTGAAGTGCCGCAGCTTCTTGTCAACGGGCAATATGAAGCGGCAAAGGCAAAGGCTCTGGAGTACCGCAGCATTTTCGGTGAGGGCAATTACTATATCGAGGTACAGAATCACGGGATCTCAGATGAGATAGCAATTATCCCGCAGCTGTACAAGCTCTCGGCTGAAACGGGAATACCTCTTGCCGCAACAAATGACTGCCACTATGTCGATAAGGCTGATGCCGAGATACAGAACATTTTGCTCTGCATACAGACAGCGAAAAAAATAGACGAACCAAACCCTATAAAATTCCCCACGAATGAGTTCTATATCAAGTCAACAGAGGAAATGGCTGAGCTGTTCAGGGGTCACGAGGACGCTGTTACGAACACGGCACTCATTGCGGAGCGATGCAATGTAGAGTTTGAATTCGGGAATATCAAGCTTCCGAAGTTCACTATTGAGGGAGTTACTGATAACGAGAGGTTTTTCCGAGAGCTATGCCATAAGGGTATGCTCAAGCGTTACGGCAGTGCTCCTGCAAAGGAGATAACCGAGCGAATGGAGTACGAGCTCTCAGTTATCACAAAAATGGGATATACGGATTACTACCTCATAGTGTGGGACTTTATCCGCTATGCAAGGGAGCATAATGTCCCTGTCGGACCCGGGCGAGGCTCAGGAGCAGGAAGTATCTGCGCTTTTTGTATCGGTATCACAGGCATAGACCCGATAAAGTTCAATCTGCTTTTCGAGCGCTTTCTCAATCCCGAGAGGGTAAGTATGCCTGATTTCGATATTGATTTCTGCATTGAGGGACGTCAGAGCGTCAAGGACTACGTTGTCCGAAAATACGGCAAGGACAGGGTGTCTGAGATAATCGCATTTGATACACTGAAAGCAAGGGCAGCCGTAAAGGACGTAGGACGAGTGCTTGATATTCCGTACAAGCTGTGTGATGTCGTTTCAAAGCTTATCGACCCGAGGCAGTTGCTCGCGGAGGCACTTGACAGCTCCGATGATTTAAAGAAAATGTACACTTCCGACAGAACGGTCAAGCGTCTCATTGATATATCAATGAAGCTTGAGGGAATGCCGCGCCATACCTCGACGCACGCCGCAGGAGTCGTCATATCTGCCGTTCCGCTGAGTGACCTTGTCCCTTTGCAAAAGAATGACGGAACAGTTGTCACACAGTACACGATGACTGTTCTTGAATCGCTCGGACTGCTAAAAATGGACTTTCTCGGACTGCGCAACCTCACGATAATACGTGACGCGGTAAATAATATCCGAAAATCCGAGCCGAATTTCGATATAAACGCAATTCCTACCGATGATAAGGCAGTGTATGAAATGCTGTCCAAGGGAGATACGAGCGGAGTATTCCAGCTTGAAAGCGAGGGAATGACCGCCCGTCTTACCGAGCTTAAACCCGAGCGACTTGAGGACCTCATCGTAATCCTCTCGCTCTACCGTCCCGGACCTATGAAGTCTATACCGCTCTATATCAAAAACAAGAATCATCCCGAGAGCATCACATATAAGCATCCGCTTCTGAAGGACATTTTACAGGACACATACGGCTGTATGGTCTATCAGGAGCAGGTCATGGAGATATGCCGCAAGCTTGCAGGATATTCCTACGGACACGCTGATATAGTGCGTCGTGCAATGGCAAAGAAAAAGCATGATGTAATGCTAAAGGAGCGCAGCAGCTTCGTTAAAGGAGCTGCCGAAAAGGGAGTATCGGAGGAGATAGCAAATTCCGTATTTGATGATATGGTGAGCTTTGCGTCATATGCGTTCAATAAGTCACACGCTGCCGCATATGCCTATCTGTCGTACCAGACCGCATTCCTCAAATGCCATTACAGAGGCATTTATATGGCGGCACTTATGTCGAGCGTTATGAGCAGCGGTGAAAAGCTCAACGAGTATATCTCCTCATGCCGAGCGGAAGGGATAGAGATAGTTCCGCCGAACGTGAATATCAGTACAGAGAGCTTCACATACAGCAGCGGTAAGATATATTTCGGACTTCTCGGCATAAAGAATATGGGCAGCGGACTTGCGGAAAAGATTATATCCGAGCGCAGAAATGGAGCTTTTAAAAGTCTCAGGAATTTCTGCGAGCGTGTAAGCGGACGCGAGCTCAGTAAAAAGGCACTGGAGAACCTTATAAAAACAGGTGCGTTTGACGATCTCGGACTCAACAGAAGGCAGATGCTCGACAATTATGAGGCAATGCTCGGGGAGTCAGCTCCCGATTCATCTGTCGAGGGACAGATGAGCTTCCCGGGACTTGAAGAAATAACGGAAAAGAGAGTGCCGTATGCTCCCGAATATGATAAAATGCAGCTTCTTGCAATGGAAAAGGATGCCGTAGGTCTCTATCTCTCGGGCAGTCCCGTTTCACAGTACAGCTATCTAAGCTCGCTGCTTCATACACAAACGATTGGCAGTATAATAAAAAGTGAGCGCATACGCGAGGGTGACGAGATAAAGCTCATATGTATGGTCGAGGAAAAGAAGATACACACGACAAAAAAAATGGACCAGATGTGCTTTCTGCGTCTGAGCGATGATACGGGAGAGATAGACGCTGTT
This sequence comes from uncultured Ruminococcus sp., assembly GCA_900319195.1. Classification (GTDB taxonomy): domain Bacteria; phylum Bacillota; class Clostridia; order Oscillospirales; family Ruminococcaceae; genus Ruminococcus. The sequence goes on from ONNL01000072.1 coordinate 11,903, forward strand.
GTCTTTCCGAATGTATTCATGCTTGTCGGAAACAGCATAAATGAGGGGAACGTTGTCTATATTACGGGAAGAGCCTCTCTGCGTGACGAGACTGTCACCGTGATTTGCAGTGCAGTAGTCCCACACCTTGAAAACGGACGATTTGCTGAGAACAAAATGCTGTGCATAAAAATTGATTCACATGAAACATCGCGTATTCCCGAGATAGAAGCAATATGCATCAAATACAAGGGGAATACCCCGATATGCTTTTACCTTATCGACCTTAAAAAGACCGTTAAGCCTAAAAAAATGCTTAACATTTCAGTAGGTGAGGACTCGTTTGCAGAGCTTTTACGTCTCTTTGGTACAGAAAAGCTCGGACTAATCTGAGGTGAACAATTGCCGAAAACGGCTTAATTTCTGGATATAGAGCCTTATTCACATAAAAAACAGATATATTTGCATTGATTCTTTGCAAAACCCTTGACAATTCAACGTCAAAGTGGTAAAATATAAATGTATGGATTATAATATGCCGTGTGCAGAATGGAGTAAAATATAATGATTAAAAAAATCGGTGTTTTAACAAGTGGCGGAGATGCTCCGGGCATGAATGCCGCTGTAAGAGCAGTTGTAAGATCAGCTCTCAGCAAGGGTATGGAAGTCTATGGTATTCACAGAGGCTATAACGGACTTATCAGCGGTGACATCTTTAAAATGGACGAGAGAAGTGTTTCGGATATAATCCACAGAGGCGGTACAATTCTCTATACAGCAAGATGCCCCGAATTCAAGTATGCAGAGGGCGTTGCTAAGGGCAAGGCTATGTGCGATAAATTTGGTATCGAAGGTCTTGTAGTTATCGGCGGTGATGGTTCGTTCAGAGGTGCGGCAGACCTTTCAGCACAGGGTGTGCTCTGCATCGGTATCCCCGGTACTATCGACAACGATATTGCCTGCACTGACTATACTATCGGTTTCGATACAGCTATGAATACAGCTATGGAGCTTGCTGATAAGCTCCGTGATACATCTCAGTCCCACGACAGAATCTCAGTTGTTGAGGTAATGGGCAGAGGTGCCGGTCATATCGCTGTTAATACAGGTATTGCCTGCGGTGCAACAGAGATAATCACTAAGGAAGTTCCTTATGACCTCGAGGACATTGCTAAGAGAATGCTTGCTAAGAAGGCTAAGGGTAAGCAGAACTTCGTAGTAATCGTTGCTGAGGGCATTGGACATTCTCAGGAGATAGCTGAAAAGCTTCAGGAGCTGACAGGTATCGAGTCAAGAGCTACTGTACTCGGTCACGTACAGAGAGGCGGAAATCCGACTCTCAGAGACAGAGTTGAGGCTACGAGAATGGCTTATTATGCTGTTGAGCTTCTTGAAAATGGTATCGGTGACCGTGTTGTCGGCATAAAGGACAGCCATCTTGTTGACTTCGATATTCAGGACGCACTTCACATGACAAAGCCCTATGATGAAAAGCTTCATCATATTGCTGAAGAGATCGCATTCTGATCGTTCTTACATATAAAGAGCACTTGAACAGAATATCAATGAATGTTTATCGGGGAAGTCTCAATCAGAGGCTTCCCCGAATTTGTTTATATGTGTCCGTTCAAAACCTCGTGACAATGTTTTTCGACGAATTATCGGGAGAGTACTTCCACTCGTCGATATGACTGCCCTCGAAAAAATACTTCATTGGCAATATGTAGCCGCCGTCCTCGCAGACATCAACGATAACGAGCTTGACCTTCATCTTTTCGGGGATTATGGCTTTTATAAACACGCTGACGCTCTGACCTACCATGATGTTTTCCTTTGGCTCGGCAAGTCCTGCGAGGTTTGGCGCAAGCTCGACAAATATCCCGTAATTCTCGACTGAACGGACTATTCCCGAAACTGTTTCTCCTGCACTGAATCCCGCTGCATTTTCCTCCCATGTACCAAGAAGCTCCTTATGCGTGAGGAACACCCGACCGTTTTCCACGGATTTCACGATAACCTTTATCTTCTGTCCGACAGCCAGCCTGTCGGAAGGGTCGGAGATTCTTGATACCGATATTTCATCTATCGGAATGAGCGAGGAAATGCCGCAGCCAATGTCCACGAATGCCCCGAACTGCTCTATGTGAGTGACCTTTGCGCCGATAACATCTCCAGACTTAAAGGTGCTTATGTAGCAGCTCAGGCATTCCTCCTGAGCCTTTACCCGTGAAAGCCGTGCAGTCACAGAGCCGTCCTTGTCCTCTATTCCGACCACTTTAAAGCAAACGGGCTTATTTACCCGTGAGATAACAGCTATATCGCGTATGGTGCCGTCTTTAATTCCTAGAGCACCGTCCTCACGCGCTATAATGCCTTTTCCGCACGGCAGTTCAACAATAAGGTCATGTTCTCCCGTACACATGACTGCTCTTGCTTCGAGGGTGATATTCAGCTGCATTGCCTCGTCAAGTCCGTTTACCGACGAAATATAGCGCAGATTATCTTCACTGTTGATAAGTGTACCTTCAGGCTTAAAATCCATTTTTATACCTCCGCAATTTGTTTGATACGAAATAATATGCGGAAGTCTTTGACAATATTCCGAAATTTCTCAGATAGCGGAGTGCAACTTGCTGCCGCCCATAGCGTTAAGCACAGCGCAGACATTATTTATGTCCATGCTGTCGCAGACGATATACATTGAAGCCTTACGGCTCCTTTTCGGCTCTGGGACAACGTCCGCAGCCGCAGGCGACTCCAGTACAGAGGTATAGTAGTTATGACTCGTGACAGCTGTCGGAATGACTGTGTACACTGTGCCGCTGTTCAGATGAGAAGCTTTTTCGGCTGTCCTGCTGCTTATTATTCCTGCGGAGTGCACCGTCGAGCAGCGCTCCTTGACTTTTCTGACTGCCGCTTCCGCAAGGTCGGGAGTTTCAAATTCGGCTGATACTCTTGATAGCATATTTTTTCCTTTCTATTTTTGTATGAGTTTAATATGTTTGGCGTACTGCTTTTATTATTTTTCACCAAAATCAAAAAAATATACTCTCTAAATATTGATTTACGCGCGAATTTGAGGTATAATTATTAATGTACGATTTTGCGGAAAGGAGTGAACACTTTGGACGTCAGAGTAGGGGATATACTTACAATGAAAAAGAATCATCCATGCGGCTGCAATGAAATGCTTGTCGAAAGAACAGGAATGGATTTCAGACTTAAATGTGTAAAGTGCTCGCATTCATTTATGGTACCCAGAAACAAGATCGAAAAGAGTATAAAAAAAATCAGCAGAGCTGATGAAGGTTAGCTTTTCTTAATTTTCAGCAATATCTATTTTAAGGAGCAGATAATACCGAATGTTTGAAAAGCTGACATTAATGGAAGAAAAATATGAGGACATCTCACGCAGGCTCTCTGCCCCCGACGTTATATCGGATAACAAGCTTTATGCCGAGCTTATGCGTGAATTCAAGTATCTCAGTCCCATTATTGAGAAGTTCCGCGAGTATAAAAAGGCTGAGATTTCCGAGATGGAGGCAAGGGAGCTTCTCTCGGACAGCGATGACGAGATACGTGAAATGGCTCAGGCTGAGCTTGAAGAGGCAAAAAGCGTCATTGAGACCGCTTCTCAGGAGCTGAAGCTCCTTCTTCTGCCAAAGGACCCGAGTGATGATAAGAACGTTATCATCGAGATACGCGGCGGTGCAGGCGGAGATGAAGCCGCTCTGTTTGCCAATTCTCTCTATCGAATGTATACGATGTATGCTGAGACAAAGGGCTGGAAGCAGGAGATACTGAGCGCCAATCCCACCGAGCTCGGCGGCTTCAAGGAGATAAGCTTCTCCATTGAAGGCGAGGGAGCATACTCCCGTCTTAAATACGAAAGCGGTGTCCACAGAGTACAGCGTGTACCCGAAACAGAATCACAGGGCAGGATCCACACATCAACGGTAACTGTTGCTGTGCTTGTTGAAGCAGATGAGGTCGAGCTGGAGATAAATCCCAAGGACCTTAAAATCGACTATTTCCGTTCAAGCGGAGCGGGTGGTCAGCATATAAATAAAACTGAATCGGCAGTAAGAATAACATATCTGCCGACAAATGTCGTTGTCGAATGTCAGGACGAAAGAAGCCAGTATAAAAATAAAGACAGGGCAATGAAAATTCTTCGTTCAAGAGTATATGAGGCAATGCAGGAGGAACAAAACGCTAAGATAGCTTCGGAGAGAAAAATGCAGGTCGGAACAGGCGACCGCTCCGAGCGCATAAGAACCTATAATTTCCCTCAGGGACGCCTTACAGACCACAGGATAGGTCTTACAATATATCGCCTTGAGGATATTATGAACGGTAATCTTGATGAGGTTTTTGACGCGCTTGCAACAGCCGATCAGGCGGCAAAGCTCGCAAATTCAGAAAGCGTATGATAAATGGAAACAAAGTTGCTCCAAAACAATAAAAAAGACCTTCAGACTGCGGCAGAACTAATAAAAAACGGAAATATCGTCGGAATTCCGACGGAGACTGTCTACGGACTCGGTGCAAATGCCTCTGACCCTGAGGCTGTCAGGAAAATATTTGCCGCAAAGGGCAGACCTGCGGATAATCCGCTTATTGTTCACCTTGCGGAGTTTTCTGATGCGGTAAAATATACTTCGTCTATTCCCGAGCTTGCATATAAGCTTGCGGAGCATTTTTGCCCGGGACCGCTCACGATAATACTTCCGAAGAATGACAGGATACCTATGGTGACCTCGGGCGGACTTGACACCGTTGGGATAAGGATACCCTCACACCCTGTAATGCACCGTATAATCGAGCTTTCAGGCTGTGCTATCGCGGCACCGTCCGCTAACACGTCGGGACTTCCGAGCTGTACATCGGCTGAGCACGTCATGAAGGATATGAACGGCAAAATATCGGCAGTAGTGGACGGCGGACAGTCTAAATTCGGTGTGGAATCCACTGTTATTGCAATAGAGGGTGATGATTCGGTTAGGATACTCCGTCCCGGCTGTATCACAAAGGAAATGCTTGAGAAATACTGCGCAGAGGTAATTGTTGACCACGCTGTACTTGACGGACTTGCCGAGAATGAGAAGGCTGCTTCTCCGGGAATGAAGTATAAGCATTATTCCCCGAAGGCAGATGTTATTATGATAGAAGGCTCGCTTCATGATTTTACTGAGTATGTAGCGAGGTTTGACAGAGATACTACCTATTCTCTTATTTTTACGGGTGAGGAAAAGGATTTCCCGTATAATTGTCTTACATACGGAGCGGACAGTCTTGAACAGGCTCACTATCTGTTTCAGAGGCTCAGAGAGCTTGACGAGCTTGGAGCTGAGAGGGTTTTCGTCCGTGCTCCGTCAGCTGAGGGAGTAGGACTTGCAGTATATAACCGTCTTATCAGGGCGGCAGGATTTGAGGTGATAAGGATATGAATAGTTTCAGTGGGGTCATGGTCGTTGGTCTGACAGGACAGACAGGCGCAGGGAAAAGTACGGTCTCAAAAATATTTGCAGAGAACGGATTCGCAGTGATAAATGCCGACTATGTTGCGCGTCTGGTAGTAGAAAAGGGTACACCGTGTCTGAATGAGATAGTCGATTTCTTTGGCAGGGAAGTGCTCAGCGTCGATAATACACTCAACAGAAAGGCTCTTGCGGGAATAGTTTTTTCCGATAAGTCCAAGCTTGAAATGCTCAACACTATTATTTATCCTTACATCACGGGAGAGATACTCCGACAGATACGTTATCACTCGGATTCGGGACATAAATTCATACTGCTTGACGCTCCGACATTATTTGAAAGCAGAGCTGATGATTTCTGTGAGATAATTATTTCCGTACTTGCTGATGCGGACATACGCGAAAAGCGCATAATCGAGCGCGACGGTCTTACGCATGAACAGGCTATACACCGCATGAATTCACAGCTTGACGAGAACTTCTTTATAACACATTCCGATTATATAATCCATAATAATGAGGATATAGACAAGGTAAACATGATCTCAAAGGAAGTTTCAGACAAAATAAAGGATTATTACAATACACAGGACCTTATATGCTGCAATTAAACCGTTTATTAACGGTACTATATAATGATCTACGAAAGGAGTCCAATCAATAATGGCAGATAAGAATAAGACAGTAAAAGAACTCAAGGAAAAGCTTTTTAAGCAGAAGAAAAACGGTATTCTCAGAATTTCCGATAAGGAACTGAAGAACTGCGATAAATTCTGTGAGGGCTATAAAAAGTTCATGAACCGTGCAAAGACCGAGCGTGAGATAGTGGCAGACACTGTTGAATTGCTCGAAAAGAAGGGTTTTGTGGAGTATAAAAAGGGCATGAAGCTCAAGGCAGGGGATAAGATATACAGAAACAATCGCGGCAAAGCTATAATCATGGCTGTTATCGGAAAGGACGACATCAAGAAGGGCGTTCGTCTCTGCGCTGCACACATTGATTCCCCGAGACTTGACCTCAAGCAGAATCCGCTCTATGAGGACACTGAGATAGCACTTTTCAAGACTCACTACTACGGCGGCATCAAGAAGTATCAGTGGACTACTGTTCCTATGTCGCTCCACGGAGTTATAATCAAGGCTGACGGCTCGACAGTTACAGTCAACATAGGTGAGGACGACAGCGACCCTGTTTTCGTAGTCTCCGACCTTCTTCCTCATCTTGCCGATGAACAGATGAGACGTCCTGCAACAAAGCTGATAAAGGGCGAGGAGCTCAATCTCATCATAGGTTCAAGACCATTCAAAGCTGACAACGAGAGCGAGGCTGTAAAGCTCAATATACTGAGCATTCTCAATGAAAAGTACGGTATCACCGAGTCAGACTTTATCTCAGCGGAGCTTGAAGCTGTACCTGCTTTTAAGGCAAAGGACGTAGGCTTCGACAGAAGCATGATAGGTGCATACGGTCATGATGATAAGGTTTGCGCTTATCCTGCGCTTATGGCTACCGTTGAGTGCGATGATCCCAAGCATACAGTCGTTACTGTACTGACCGACAAGGAAGAGACAGGCAGCGACGGTAATACAGGTCTTTGCTCGTCGTATCTTGAATACTTTATTTACGATATTGCGGAAGCACTCGGCTCTGACGGAAGGACAGTTCTTTCGGCATCACAGTGCCTCTCTGCTGATGTAAATGCGGCTTATGACCCTACATTCCCCGATGTAAACGAGAAGAACAATGCAGCATATCTCAACATGGGCGTTGTCATCACAAAGTACACGGGAGCAAGAGGAAAGTCAGGCACTTCTGACGCTTCTGCCGAGTTTGCAGGCAGAATAAGGAGACTTCTTGACAAGAACGACATTGTATGGCAGACAGGAGAGCTCGGAAAGGTTGACGGCGGCGGCGGCGGTACTGTTGCTGCATATATCGCAAACCTTGATGTTGATACTATTGACCTCGGAGTACCTGTTATCTCCATGCACGCTCCGTATGAGATAGTCTCAAAGCTTGATACCTATATGGCATACAGAGCATTCTCGGTATTCATTGCTGATTGAATGTTATTAACGTGATACTGATATAATGAATATACGAATTATAGAGGGAAGTCTCTGAGATAGAGGCTTCCCTTATTTTCTTGCCTGAAGGCTTTGCTTCAAATTTTTAAGGGATATAGCGCAAAAAACGTGCCGTCCCGTAAGAGCAGCACGCGCTATATCCCTTATAAATTTTTAGGAAGGGGTACGGGGATGACTCCCTGCAGTGCAGGGTGCGGGTGTCCGGTGGACGCCCAACGGAAGTGCCCTTGGGGTACACCTCTGCGAAGCAGAAGCA
>ONNL01000022.1 GCA_900319195.1 uncultured Ruminococcus sp.
CGGGCTTTCGCCCGGTAAGGCAGTTTGACGACACAGATACAGTGCATAGCTGATTTTTTCCAGAAGAGGTTTTTAGAGGTGCCCTTTTGTGCATTCCAACAAAAATCCTCGGGGACTGTCGTTTTCCGCTCCCTGTCGGAGTTATATATATATTGCTCCACCAACTAAACCTTGCCAAACAATGCTCGCCATAAAGAAAATTTCTCTGTGTCAGAAAAGCTTGCAATACGACAGCCTTCCCGCGCTTTCCTTCCTTGATAAATATCCTTTCTGTCTTGCCTTTTTGGCAAACTTTAATTGGTGGAGCAATAGTAAAAAAGACAGGAGAGTACAAAATGAACAACAGGTTCACCGCACTTGCAGCTGTGACCGCATTACTGCTGACAGGGTGCACATATACAGAAAAGGGCTCTGCCGCCGACGAGGGATGTGTCCCCGTGGAGATATGCTCCCGTGTTCCCGTATCTGAAAGTTTAAAGGAAAAGGCACAGGAGATAGTCGGGTGTACATCGGAGGTATCGTTATATTCTCAGCAGGCGGCAGTTACATATATAAATATAAACGAAGAAGAAACGGCAGTCCCCGCGACCGAAGCTCCCGTAACAGAAGCTCCGACGACAGAGCCGATAACAGAGCCGCCAGCCGAGGAAATGACCGCAGCGGAAGAAGCTCCCGAGGTCAGCGGAACAGGTATTATCAGCGTTGCAAATATCCTGCAATATCCCGAGCTTCCCACAGGCTGTGAGGTCACATCTCTTGCGATGCTGCTCGGGTACTTCGGCTATCCCGTGGATAAGCTCACGCTCTCACGCGAATACCTTCCGAAGATGGACTTCTTCACGGAGGACGGCATACTCTACGGCGCGGACTATACCTACACATTTGCAGGTGACCCGGAATCCGAATACGGCTACGGCTGCGGCGCTTCGTGCATTGCAAATACGGCGAACTCATATCTTGCGTATATGGGTGCAGGCTGCTCCGCGTATGACATTTCGGGCACAGACCTCGATACCCTGCTCGGCAGCTATATTTCTTACGGTATACCCGTTATGATATGGATAACGAGCGGCTGTCTCCACAGCGTTGAATACACGGATATATGGACGACTCCCGAGGGATATACGGTGCAGTGGAAGGCTTACGAGCACTGCGTCGTCATGACAGGCTACGATTCCGAAAATCAGCAGGTATACGTTTCAGACCCGCTGTACAGCGACACTTCATACGACCTTTCACTGCTCCGTCAGCGCTATGACGAAATGGGTCGGCAGGCTGTCGTCATACAGTAATACGCCGACGTTATCCTCTTCCGTTTTATTCCGATTGACAATATCTCAGAAAAGTGGTATAATGGGTAGAGTGAAAAGGGGTAACGATCATGAAGAAAATTGTCATTTTGGTACTGGCTGTTATAATGTGCGCGGCTGTTTTTTCGTGCGGCGGCAAAAATTCGGAGAGCTCCTCAAAGCCCGAGAGCAAGGTCACCTACGAGGACGCTTTCGAGGACTGCTTCTATTCGATGTACGACAACTCGCGCATTGACGACTTTTATTTATATATACTGCCAAAGGCGGCTCTCGACGAGCTGAAGGAGAACGGCAAGTATGAGCAGTATTTTGCTCCCGCACATTACCACGGCGGCGAAACTCAGGCAGAGGTCAACGCCGTTATCGAGGAGGTATTGCGTAAGGTAGAGCTCACCGACAATCAGCTAAAGGCTGCCGAAAACTATCTGCTCAGAATTTCAAAGGGCTACGGCGCAGAGCTCAGCTCGATAGAGGTGACAGAGGGCTGGCAGATAGATTACAGGTTTTCTGTTGACGGTCAGGAGGCAACTATGTCGGAATGCTACGTATACGTCAAGGACGACGGCTGGAAGAGAATAACAATGGAAGCTGAAATGCTTGAAACTTTTGCATAAACGGAGATGGATATGAAAAAAATACTGATGATATTTATGGCAGCACTGCTCGGAGCGGCTTCAATTGCAGGCTGCTCGGACAAAAAAAGCTCGTCCTCCGCTCCTAAGAAGGCGAAAGAGGAAAAGCCTGCCGCTGTGACCTATGAAGAAGCATACAGAGAGACCTTCGATTCGATGTACTCAGCCGACGGCGGCGAGGCCTTCTACGAATATACATATCCGCAGTCCGTTATCGACTATATGAAGGAGAACGGCGACTACGATTCGCGTATCGAGGAATACAACACGAATGCAGAGGCTCTTATCAAGTCAATGGATAATGTCCCCACAATTAAGGAGATAACCGAGTGCAGTCCTCTTACGGACGAGCAGCTCAAGTACGCCAAAAATTACTTCTTCGCCGTCTGCTCGGGCGAGGACCCCGATTTCGATATGAACTCCATAAATATCACCGAGGGATATGAGCTCACGAGCAGTATCACCGACGAAGCTCTCGAGGATAGAGAGGAAACATGGTGTATGCTGAAATTCGAGGGCGACGGCTGGAAGGCCTATACGGGAAGCGCTCAGGCTCTTGAAGAAAATTTTAAGGAGACCGACATTTCCGCTTGATGTGTATTGTATTATCGAGTGAAACCCTTTTGAGACAAATGGTTTTGCTAACAGCACAAAGCTTTCCTCAGAAAGTTTCCCCCCCCGAAAAATCGTATCATCTGATCTTTGGGTGGTCATGAGAGGAAGCGCCATTCGCAGAAGATTTTTTTCATTCGCGCGTCGTCGTAGTGGCGGTCGATAAATTCCTCACAGCTGTTTGAGGGGGCGGTACCCTTATTATGTCTCTCAGCGTAGCGAATCATACACGCTCCCGAGAAGATGAGGTCTACCATAAAGAAGACAGAGAATGCCACGCAGAAAACGTTCAGGAGCTTCTTATCGAGGAAGTTGAATATCCCCTCAAGCCGAGGTGCGAGAAGCTGTGAGAACAGGATCCCGAAGAGTCCCCATGCGAGAGTCATGTCGAGGCATATCATCTCCTTGAAGTTCATGAAATGGTTCTTGTAAGTCCATGCCTTCATGTTGAGACCGTACCGCAGGACAAGTCCGCAGATGAGCTCTATGATGTCGGCTATGACCGCATACATCACAAATTTGAACAGCAGTGACTTGTTCTTCATAAGCACCGAGCCGACGTAAAAGCCTGCCATTCCGAGCCCGTATATCGAGCAGAATGGACCCCACACGGTGACGGTGTGAGTCTCCCAGTGTCCGAACTTGAAATAGCAGAAAACTCCCTCAATAACTACTCCGAGCAGACTTCCTGCCATGAACAGCCAGAACAGCCTGTTGAAGCTGATTTTTCCCTTATTCTCCATAATTATCCCCTCTGTATCTTATTTGCTTTTGACCTCGGTATAATAAAATACCGCAAGCTGAGTCCTGTCGCGCAGTCCGAGCTTATCGAGCAGTGAGCTTATGTAATTTCTCACCGTGCCCTCGCTGAGAAAGAGCGAGCCTGCTATCTCCTTGTTGCTGAGTCCCTTTGCGACAAGTCCGAGTATCTCCTGTTCCTTTGCACTGATTCCGCGTGCGGCGAAGTCATACTCCTCCTTTTTCGGCATGAGCTCGGGGATCCTGTCGATTATCCTGTCCCCGAAGACTGTCTGTCCGCTTGCTACGGCTTCAAGTGCAGGAGCTATGCTCTCGAAATTCTGCTTGAGAATATAGCCCTTTGCGCCCATGTTGAGAGCCTTGATTATGTACTCGTCGTCGGCAAAGGTTGTGAGGTACAGCAGACGCGCCTCGGGAAACTCCGCGAGTATCTTTTCGCCTGCCTCGATACCGCTCATGCCCTCCATGCGAATATCCATGAGCATCACATCGGGCTTATGATCGCGGTATATCCTTATTGCGTCCTCTCCGCACGAACCCATTTCCGCAACGGTTATCCTGCCTGTGCTCTCAAGTATGGTCTTGAGCGAAAAGGCGACAAGATTATCATCATCAATAACTGCAATGTTCATATTTTTCTCCTTGGTTTATTCTTTTGGTATGGACATGAATATGCGGAAGCCGTCCGCGGACGGTGTGAAGGTTATCTTTCCGCCTACTGACGCGGCTCTGTCCTCCATGTCGGAGAGACCGATACCGCTCTCGCGTATCTCGGAGCAGTGTCCGTTATCCGTGAGCATGAGTTGATAAAATGCAGGGTGCTCGCGGAGAATAATGCTTATCCTGTCGCCGTCGGAGTGCTTGACCGCATTCGACAGTCCCTCTCTGACAACGCCGATTATGCACAGTTTGACATTGCCTGGGACTCCGCGTCCCATATCGTAATCAAGGTCAACGGTGAAGCGTCCGTCCACAGAGGCTATCGCCTCGTCAATGACCTTTTTCATGTCTATCGAGTCGTCGTGAAGGTCGTGCACGCTCTCACGGATACTCGTCATGGCGGTGTCGAGGGTGGACTTCAGACTCTCGAGCGGCTCCTTCATTTTCTCGTCCTTGTTAATTATAATAAGTGCGCCTGCCTGCAAAAGCGAGCGTGTGAGCATATGCCCGACATTGTCGTGTATTTCGCGTGCGATACGGTTGCGTTCCCTGAGAGTAGCTATGTGCACCTCGGAGTCCTGTGACTTGCTGAGCTGACGGTTCCTGCGTTCAAGGCGGAGATTTTCGCTCTCGGTAGTGTCACGCAGCTCGGTCATTGCGGAGAGAGTCTCCTCAAGCTTTGAAACGCGCAGATATATCAGAACGGCAGCGGCACAGGCTGCGGCTGTGACGGCATACTGTCCGATGTTCAGCGGTTTATCCGCAGCGACAGCCGTTATGGCGGGGAGTATGAGATACCACCGTTTCTCGCACAGCGCGTCGTATAAAAGGACGGGCACGAAGCACAGAAATACGGGAAAAGCTCCGCACAGCGCACAGTAAGCGGCAATGAGCACCGAGGCTGCGAGCTTGCCTGAATACAATTGCACGACAGCCGAGACGGACACCGCGATAAGCACAGCGGCTACGCATGAGATGTCCGATGCTCCGAAGAAGAGGCTCATGGTACAGATAAGCAGGAGCACTGATTTGTCGATTATCCTCTTCATGCCGCGTTATCACCTCTGAAAATCAAAAATAAACTGGTAAAGAACTTTTCTGGCGGTC
>ONNL01000180.1 GCA_900319195.1 uncultured Ruminococcus sp.
ACGATATCCCCGACGACCCCTTCTATCTCAACTACCGTCAGCTTATCGACGAGGCTTCCGACGAGCTCGAGCGTATCCCCAACAGGACTGACGACAATATGCTCATCTACTTCTCCTCGGGTACAACAGGTATGCCGAAGATGATACTCCATAAATACGACCTCCCCCTCGGACATATCGTAACGGCTAAATACTGGCATCACTGTCAGGATGACCGCCGTCACCTCACAGTCTGCGACAGCGGCTGGGCAAAGTTCGCATGGGGCAAGATATACGGTCAGTGGATCTGCGGCTCTGAGGTCGTTGCATACGATAACGACAAGTTCAAGGCAGACCATCTGCTCAAGGTGATACGTGAGTCAAACATCTGCACCTTCTGCGCTCCGCCTACCATTTACCGCTTCCTCATAAAAGAGAACCTTGACCGCGACGACTTCAAGGATATACAGTACTGCACTATCGCAGGCGAGCCGCTCAATCCCGAGGTATATTACAAGTTCCACGACCTCACGGGACTCTACGTACATGAGGGATTCGGTCAGTCCGAGTCGAGCGTTATCATCGCTAACTTCGGCTGGGACGACATCAAGCCCGGCTCTACAGGAAAGCCTTCCCCCCTCTATGACCTCGACCTTGTTGACGACGAGGGAAACAGCTGCGAGGACGGTGTTGTAGGCTCTATCGTAGTCCGCAACCTTTCAAAGTACCACCCGGCAGGTCTTTTCTATGAATACTTCCGCGCTCCCGAGGCAAACGAGCACTCCTTCAAGAACGACTGGTACAACACAGGTGATACAGCTTGGCGCGACAGCGACGGCTACTACTGGTTCGAGGGACGCAACGACGACATCATCAAGTGCTCGGGCTACCGCATAGGACCCTTCGAGGTAGAGAGTGCGCTCATGACTCACCCGTCCGTACTTGAATGCGCTGTTACGGCGGCTCCCGACGCTATAAGAGGACAGGTCGTAAAGGCTACGATAGTTCTTGCACGCGGCTATGAGCCCTCGGACGAGCTCAAGAAGGAGCTCCAGAACCACGTAAAGCACGCGACAGCTCCGTATAAATATCCGCGTATCGTAGAGTTCGTTAAGGAGCTCCCCAAGACAACGAGCGGAAAAATAAAGCGTGCGGCTATACGCTCAAACGACAGCAGCACGAAGTAAGTCACTATGATAAAATATTATCTCATTTATATAGGCGCGATGAGTCTCATCGCGTTTATTCTTTACGGAGCGGATAAGAGCAAGGCAAGGCGGCATGAATGGCGCACAAAGGAGTCGGCACTGCTCGGCTTCGGTTTATTCGGGGGAGCGGTCGGCGCTCTGCTCGGAATGAAGCTCTTCCGCCACAAAACTAAGCACTGGTATTTTTGGCTTGTCAACATCGTTGGACTCATTGCTCAGATAACAATTTTGATATTGCTGATAATGATGAAAAAGGTTTGACTTGAAAAGCACTGCGGTGCATATAATATTCGTTTAATTATTGAGGGAAGCTCTCTGAGACAGAGGACTTCCCTGTTTTCTTGTCTTGAGGCTTTGCTTCAAATTTTCTCCCCATACTGCACTCCAAAAACTATCGTTCTCGGTATAACAAAGCAAGCGCAGTATGGGGAGAAAATTTCAAACTAAAGCTTTAGGAAAGGGGGCGCGGGGTGCTGTTGGCACAAAGCTTTCCTCAGAAAGCTTTTCCCCGATGCTCAACGCATTTTTGTATGTCCCTTGTAGTCCTTTTTGAAGTCGTACATTTTTTGGTCGGCGCGTCTGAAAACGTCCATGTAGCAGTTATCGCAGATGTCGTCGAAAACCGCCATACCGACGGAAGCGCTGACACGTTCCCACTCCATGAGGGACTCATTTTTCGAGAGGAGCTGCATTTTAAACATGAGCTGCTCGAGCAGCTTATCGCGCTTTTCGAGCTGGGACTTTTCGAGGATAACGACAAACTCGTCGCCGCCGACGCGGAACACGGGAGAGTGCTTATACACCTCGCTGATGAGCTTGGAAAGGCTTATTATAGCCTCATTGCCCCTCTCATGACCGTATGTATCGTTAATATGCTTGAGCGAATTCATGTCTATCATGACGACGCCGTAGGGCACTCCGTTAATGTTGTGCTCCTCCTCGACGCGCCGAACCTCAATCTCATAGCCGCACTTATTGCGAAGTCCCGTCATCACGTCGTGGATAGACATCTCCTCTATCTGCTTACGCATGAGCACCATTTCCGTGACATTGTTGATAAGCGCAATGATACCCGTGACCCTGCCCGTATCGTCCTTTAGCGGCTCCTTGATTATCTCGAGGTAATCGCTCACACCGTCCGCACGCTCCTCAATGACGTACCTCTTGCCGACTCCTGTTTTTATCATTTCAAGGTCGGTCGCCATTGCCTTTTTGGCGTTTTCCTTGTCCTTTCTTATCTCGATATCGGTCTTTCCGCGGATAGTCCAGTCGGGGTCGTTCGAGTGGTCGAGGTGGTGCCAGTAGTGCGTTGCGAACACATATCGTCCCTTTTCGTCCTTGAGGTAGATGTTCGATGGCAGTTCCTTTAGCATACGCGCTATCTCTGGGAACGTCGCGGAGCTTTTCAGGCGCATACCGTTTTCAATGCGTCTGAGCAGAAGGCTCTCGTAGATCGGCGGCATTATCACGTCAACAGCTCCGAGCGAAAGGCATTTCTCCGCAAGTCCGAGCTTCTCCTCGCTTCCGCAGTATACAAACATGGGTATCTCGGACAGAAGGCTGTCCTGCTGTACCCATTTGAAAACGGCAAAGTCGTCGTATGCGGCTTCCGTGACGGGCAGAATTGCCGCGGATACTAAACTCACATCGTCCTTTATCTTCGCATATTCGCGGCTCGCATTATAGCACGCGACGTTGTACTTCTTTTCAAGAAGGCTTATGAGCTTTGTAAAATCATTTTTTTCGTCTGCGACAAGAAGAATTGTCTGCGCTTTCATGTCTATACTTCCCCTCCTGTGTTGTTCAAAGCTGTCATGGCAGGCTCCCCGAGCGCAAACGACACGCAGAGAGCTCCCTGTATCTATTATAACACACCCGCACAGAAAAATCAATTACTTTTTGTTGATTTTTGGCGAGAATCCGTGTAAATTCGCAATAATAATCTACTATACGTAATAGTGATTTGACGAGCAGTTTCCGAGTTCTGTCCGTCATTCATATTTCCGAAGCTCCGACGGAAATATGCCGCACATCATTAATGTCCTATTTTGCCCGACCATTACCAATATTCACCTATTTACAGCGGTTTGTGAAACAGCAATATAATCCATTGACTTTGGGACGCAAATATAATATAATGTAATAGATATGATTTATTCAACACAGTGTAAAATCTTTGGGCGATTTCACAACAGTGCTGTGTGAAAAATCAAATAGGAGGAGAATTGATATGAAAAAGAAAAGACTGGCTGCTGTTGCAATGGCAGCCGCAATGACACTCTGCTCAGCGCCTGTGAGACAGGCTCCGCAGACGGTAGTTGCTGCCGAACAGCAGCTCATGACACGCGACCCCTTTTACAGCGGTCAGGACGTAAACCGCTATGAATCCGAGCATTTCCAGATAATCTGGGGCAAGAACGGCGCGGATTCCTCAAAGGTCACACAGGCGTTCCTCGAGGAAAATACCCGCAACCTCGAAGCCTGCTGGGACGTCTACATGAACGATCTCTCAATGGAGCCGCCTACGCAGTCCGTAAACCTCGGTCTCCGCGACGGCAATCAGTACAAGGTGAACCTCTACATCTCGGGCACGGGTCTCTCTCAGTGGACTGACGACTGGGCTTGGATGGGCTACGACAGTCAGGGCTATGCCTATATGTTCTGCTGCGTCGGAGCAATGAACAATGACCCGAATCCCTCTTGGGTGCTCCCTCACGAATTCGGTCACGCGGTGACAGCTCATCAGCTCGGCTGGAACGACAACAAGTACGTCTCGGCGCTGTGGGAGGCTATCGGCAACTGGTACCGCGAGCAGTTCCTCTATTCCGACTATTACAGCCAGTGGGTGACGACTCCCGATTCGTGCACGGACTACTTTGAAACATACATGAAAAACCTCTGCTTCACGCCCATTTTGGGACGTGACAACTATGCGGCTTGGGCGTTCCTCCAGTACCTCACCGAGAACCCCGACGGTCTTTCGGGATACGGCAGTGACTTTATAAAAAACCTCATGCAGCAGGGTCAGCGCAACGAATATCCTTACCTTGAAATTGAGCGCCTTTCGGGTGCCGACCTCAAGGACACTCTCGGACACTTCGCAAAGAGAATGGCTACCCTCGACCTCGCTCATCAGGAGGCATACCGCGCACGTCAGAACAATCTCATCTCGTCGGGCGAATGGAACTGGGGCGAGATATTCACAATACTTGAAAAGTCGGGCAAGGCTGACAACTACTATACCGTCCCGACCGAGCGTGCTCCCCAGCAGTTCGGCATAAACCTCATTCCTCTCGAGGTAACGGGCGACAAGGTGACTGTTAAGCTCGAGGGACTCACTAACGTCAGGGGCGCTGACTGGAGAGCCTGCATCGCTGTTGAACAGCACGACGGAAAGACAAGGTACTCCGACCTCTTCTCCGACGGCGACACTATGGAAATGTCCTTTGACAGCTCCACCGACTCGGCGGCATACCTCACGGTGACTGCTACTCCGGACAGCGACAGCTTCATCCTCTGCGGAGTTCCGTGGGCATACTCCGAGGGCGAATTCGACGAGAACAATATGCCCTTCCTCAGAAAGACACGCTATCCCTATGCTGTAACTATCGACGGTGCTGTGATGAAGCAGTCCGCGGACAACAGAGCTATGTCTCAGGGACACTACCACTCCAACGGCGGCGGCTTCGTCGCAAGCACGGCTAATGTTGCAGACAGCGTCTACGTCGGAAAGAATGCCCGTGTTCTCGGCTGGGCAACTGTCTCGGGCAACGCGGTGATCGACGACTATGCGACTGTCTCGGGAGCGGCAAATGTCTCGGGAAATGCCGTAATAAAGGGACACGCTGTTGTCGCAGGAAATGCAAAGGTAACGGATAACGCTATCATCGGTGACAGCGCGGGAGTTGTCGGAAATGCCACAGTTTCGGGCAATGCAAGAGTTCTCGAGAGCGCAATGCTCTACGACAGATACTCGGCAGGCGGAAATGCCACAGTTAAGGGCACGGCATTCTGCTATAACAACGGCTCGGCAACAGGTCAGGCTATGCCCGACGGTGACTACTATGACGACAGCGGCAGGTCTGTCAGCGCCGGCTCGATGTACGGCTGGACAAGTCCCGATAAATACGTAAACAGCCGTCCCTACACCGACGGACAGTGCGCAGGACTTGAATTCTCGTCCGACAGCTCACTTACCGCCGACGATACCTACACTTCGACCTACGGTACAGTTATCGGAAGCCCCACCTACGACGCAGTGAAAACAAGCGGAAACGGAGTCCTCACCTTCAACGGAAACGGTCAGTACATTATCGCTGACAGCTCCTTTGCTTCGCTTCACGACGCGGAATATCAGACCGCAGTGCTTCTCAGGAGCAGCGGCGAAAACAACATTTTCAGCTTCGGCGCGGACGACAATACTCTCTCGCTCACTGCCCGCGACGGAAGCTTCATACTCGAGGCAAACGTGAACGGTCAGAAGCAGCAGATAACCGCCGACAATGCCTACGAGCTCGGCAAGTGGACTACCGTGAGCGTGTCCCTTATCGATGACACCGCGACTATCACGGTAAACGGAAACGCTGCGGCAAGCGGCACTGTCACCGCTGACCCTGTTGACTTCGTCTCCTCGGACGCTAAGTACCTCATCGCTGACGGCATGAACGGCTCGATGGACTTCTTCCGCGTCAGCTTCAAGGACGCTCCCGAGCCCGAATACTACTACACCGAGACGGAGACTGTCTCCGAGCAAAATAAGATAATGGGCGACGCTAACGGCGACGGTACGGTGTCAGTGGCAGACCCGACCCTCATCATGCAGGCTGCTGCAAATCCCGACGTTTTTGCTGTAAAGGACGAGGATAAGCCCTATGCGGACGTTATCGGCGGCGGCGACGGTATAACCTCAGAGGACGCACTTGCAATACAGAAGTTCCTCTCGGGTACTGTAGCTTCGTTGCCTGTTACTGATTAAATTGACATACTGTCACGATAGTATTTTCAAATCTATAATGTTTTATCGGGGAAGCTCTCTGTGACTGAGGCTTCCCCGAATTTCTGTCTTGAAGGCTTTGCTTTAGGAGGGTTTCCCTCGAATAATAACATACAGAGTTGAAATATTTTATCGTTGTTGGCAGGATATGGCATATTTCGACACGATATTGTACTATAATAGTTACATAAGCGATACAAGCAGGGGTGACAAAAATGCAGACGATATACATAGACGTACTGCTCACGCTGAACATTTACGTCAACTTTTTCCTGCTGAGGATAACGGCGCGGCTGACGCACTCTCCGCTGAAAGCAGGGAGGTGCATACTTGCGGCTGCATACGGGAGCCTATACTCGCTCACGATAATACTCCCCGAGATGCCGACTCCGCTGAGTGTGGCAGTGAAGCTCTTTGCCGCGTGCACTATGAGCGCTATCGCCTTCGGGTATCGCTCGCGGAGGTTATTTATACTGAACACGGCGGCATTCTTTGCGGCGAATTTCGTCCTCGCGGGGACGGTCTATGCCGTGTATACGTGGCTGAGTCCCGAGTCGGTGCACTTCGCAAACGGAAGCTTCTACATAGATCTCTCGCTCATCGTGCTGATAGTCACAACGGCTGTGATGTACCTTGCCGTTTATGTTTTTCGGCTTCTCACCGACAGCACTGCCGACCGCGGCACCTACAGCGTGACGATACGCAAGGGCAGGGAGACTGTCAGGCTGAGCGGTCTTGCGGACACGGGCAACTCCCTTGTGGACTTTTTCACGGGCGCTCCCGTTATAATCTGCGGCAGCGGGAGCTTCTCCGAAATGCCGCGCACTCGGCTTATCCCCTGCGGCACTGTCTCGGGCAACGGACTGCTCCCCGTATTCAAGCCCGACGAGGTGGTGATAACGGACTGCACGAGCGGCGAGACTAAGCCTGTCACGGCTGTTATCGGAATCGGTGAGAGTGGTGAAAATGCCGTATTCAATCCAAAAATTCTGAACTGAGGAGACAAAAATGAAACTGATACAAAAGCTCATATCAAGAATAAAAAAGCTCATCGGCGGAGAGGTTTTCTACGTAAGCGGTCCCGACACGCTTCCGCCGCCGCTCTCGAAAAAGGACGAGGCGGACATTTTTTCGCGGCTCATGAAGGACGACCCCGAGGCGCGAAATATCCTGATAGTCCACAATCTGCGGCTCGTCGTCTACATAGCCAAGAAATTCGAGTCAACGGGAGTGGGCATCGACGACCTCGTTTCGATCGGCACGATAGGTCTCATCAAGGCGGTGAACACATTCTGTCCCACGAAGAATATCAAGCTTGCGACCTATGCCTCGCGGTGCATTGAAAACGAGATACTTATGTTCCTGCGGAAGTCCTCGCAGTACCGCAACGACCTCTCTATCGACGAGCCCCTCAACACCGATTACGACGGCAACGAGCTCCTGCTGTCCGATGTCCTCGGGACTGACGACGATATCGTGAATAAGGGTATCGAGACCGAGGCAGAGCGCGAAATACTGCGAGGTGCAGTCTCGGGACTATGCGACAGGGAGCGCGAAATCATGGAAATGCGCTTCGGTCTCCGCGACGGCAAGGAGCTGACTCAGAAAGAGGTCGCTGAGCAGATCGGTATCTCACAGTCCTATATCTCTCGCCTCGAAAAAAAGATAATCAAAAAACTCCGCCTGAAGCTTGAAAGCATAGGGTGAAGTGCAGGACAGCATCTTGTGCGATCTATCGGGGAGAAAGTCCTCTATCTCAGAGAGCTTCCCCGATAAAACGTACAAAACACTATATGTTCTCTGTTCGGTGTCTGTTTATGAGCGGATATGCCGCAAGTGAAGCTGCAATGATGACAAGCTGCAATATCACTGAAATGCGGAACTGCGGTGAGGACGTATCGTCAAGGCTGTCGCCCATTATCGCAAAAAGTATCAGCTTCGAGAGCATTCCGAGGACTGACGCTCCGAGGTAGCTGCTGTACCGCATTTTGCGTGCCCCGAGATACAGACTCACAACGTCCATAGGCAGTCCGCCGACCTGTCGTATGATGAACGTGAGAAAGGTGAGGTCGCGCTTCTCGTTGGAGAAAAATTTCATTGCCTTCGGGTGCTTCTGCTTTATTCTTTCAAGAGCCTCAGACGCGCTCATGCGCCCGATAAAATAGGGTATACTCACCATGACAGCGGCTCCGAGTATGTTGACCGATATTGCAACAGGCAGCGGAAAAAGCCGTCCGCTGACCGCATACAGAATGCC
>ONNL01000036.1 GCA_900319195.1 uncultured Ruminococcus sp.
GACACTATATCTACGACGGACTCCCGTCGTTCTTCCACGAGGGACAGTAAAACTTATATACGTATTTATTGGGGGAAAACTTTCTGAGGAAAGCTTTCCCCCGTACCCTCCTTTCAAAGACTTTAATTTCAAATTTTTAAGGGATATAGCGCAAAAAATGTGCCGAGCAGCACGCGCTATATCCCTTAAAATTTCAAACTAAAGTTTTAGGAAAGGGTTTCCCCCTCCCCCGAAAAAATATCATATTCGTTGTTTTTTACGTGAGACCTTATCGGCGTACATCTGAGCGTCAGCAAGTCTGACGAGCTCGTCGTAGTCACTGCATTTACCGACAGGAGCGCTGCTGAAGCCGATTGACGCTTCGACGAGGTACTCTTTACCCGAGTGCTGATTATACATTTCAAGAGTGTCGCGCATACGGTCACGGAAGGCTGTTTCGTAGTCGCTGACCTCGTCCGAGTCAACAAGTCCGCACACCTCAAATTCATCGCCGCCGAAGCGTGCACAGAATTCTCCGCCGATAGCGCTCTTCAGGAGTGCGTTTGCGAATGTGGAGATAGCGGAGTCGCCCTCGTTATGTCCGTAATTATCGTTGATATGCTTGAGACCGTCCATATCCGCGGAGATCATAACAACGTCCATACCGCGAGTAAACCTGTTCCTTGCGAGCATATCCTTGAATTCGCGGTAGAAGCCGCGCCTGTTGTAGAGTCCCGTGAGAGAATCGTGGACATACAGCCTGTCAAGCTCACGGTTGGCATTCACGAGCTGGAGATTTATCGACTCTATCTGCATTCTGTCGTGATACATTGCAAGAGCCGAGCTTGCCGCGCTCGCAAAGGCGTGCACCTTCTGGTACTCATCTATCTGCATATCGGGCTGTATCACGGCATATCCGAGTATCAGCTCGGCGCGGTGGACAGGCATAACTATGATAGGATTCTCGCTCTGGAAATATCGCTTGATATCGGGGACGAAGTCCTCTGTTCTTATCGTGCCTGTTTCCTGCCATACCCAGCCGTATCGGTCGGAAATAATTTTCATATTATCGGAGTAGGCATTGTCTATCAGGTGACCGCTTCCAAAGTGCGGAGCCTCGAACATATCGTCATTCAGCGCGATAAGGCATGAATAGAACACAAAGATCTCCGTCATTTTCTTTGCGAGCACATCAAGCTCCTTTGTACCCGAGACGACATTCTGTGCCTCGCATATATTATCCTGTCTCACGAAGGACTGCATGAGCTGACTGAGAAGCTGGGCGGAATTGCTGTTCACAGACCGTGAATCCGCCTTCTCACAGCCGCATGACTCGCGTATACGGGTAATGAAGCCTACGTGATAGTCGTCCTCAAGAGGAATCCCGTTCCTCACGCACTCCGCCGCCTCGACGAGTGTCCTGCCCATTGAGTCGTAGTCCTCCTTGCAGGTCGTCAGCTTGGGAGTGTGATAATCTGACTGTATAATGCCGTCAAATCCCGTGATAATGCAGTCATCGGGAATCCTGTGACCGCGGTTCTGCAAAAAGGTCGAGACCGCGATAGCCATTGAATCATTCGCACAGACAATAGCCTCGGGCAGAGGACGTTTTTCCTCGTCGAGCCACTTCTCCATCTGTGCAATGGCAGGTTCCTGCCAGAAATCGCCGTATCCCACGACGATTTTATCCTCCGCAAGACCGTTCTCCCTTGCGACCTTGAGGAATGAGTTTACTCTCTGCTCCGAGAAATCGTCACCCTGACGTCCGCCGAGCATAAAGACATACTTCACCTTATGGTGCTCGATAACGTGGCGGGAGATCTTCTCAAAAATGTCGCTGTAATCAAAGAAGAAGGGGATAGTACCGTCGATGTCAGCGTCGATGGAGAACACGGGAACTCCCGCTCTCCTCGCGTTCGTGATTATCTCACTGCGGATATAGTCCTTGCCGAGAAAGCCCGAGAGCATGACTAATGCGGTGAGCTTTCTGTAAGGTATCATCTTGTATATCGCAGCCTCATCGAGATCACAGGAAACTCCGCGCTCTGCAAAGTCGTTTCTCGAATTAAAAACTACCAGTCTATAGCCGTTTTCAACTGCGTGTCGGTTAAGCGCTTCAATAAAGAAGAAGCGGTCCTCCTGCTGAATCAATGTCAAGCATACGCCTATCAGCTTGCATTCCTCAGACATCAGGCTCACCTCCATACTCAAAATATGGGAATCGTACATTTACATATATTTACATTATATCATACATTTAAAAAAAAGGCAATAGGCGCGGAAAAAGATTTGCTTTTTATTTTTTGCCGACCCGAGCCGACCACCTGAAAAGTTATTCTTCCCCTTTTATTTCGATCACCGACAGCTCGGGACGGTTGAAGATACGCGGAATGAATATCATCCTCAGCGGACGTGCAAGTCCTCGGCTTATGAGGTGCGACGAGCTGCCGTAGGAGTACATCCCGTTCGTATACTTCGGGAAGAGTCCCTGGTCGGGAGCATATAGTCCCTGGTCGAGCAGCTTCGGTATCCGCCACTGTCCTGCGTGAGCGTGTCCCGAGAGGACGAGGTCAAATGGTGAACTGCCGCCCTCAAGCATTCCCTTGACCTGCTCGGGCTGATGTACTACGAGGATATTGTAGGTGTCCGTATGAGCGGCAGCGTCCCTCACGCAGCTGTCAAACTCGTCGCTGTATGCGTTCTGAGCGCCGTATATCCTCACGCTTTGACCGTCCACCTCGGCAGTCTCCCAGCCGCCTGTGAGCACATTTATCTCGAGAGCCTCGACCTTTTTGTAGAAGCCCTGCTCGTCGTCGAACAGCTCCTCGTGATTGCCGGGGGAGTAGAAGCACCTGTATTTGCTCTTCATATCGCGCATTAGCCTGAGAGCGTATTTCGTGCCGCCCTTGAAGTCAATGACATCGCCGCCGAAAATGACAATGTCGGGGTGCTCGGAGTCTATTTTTTCGATGATGCCCGATTGGTCGGTGCCGCCGTAGAAGCAGTTGTGCAGGTCGGAGACAAAGACTATCCTCAGACCGCCCGAGAGCTTTTCCGAGCTGAGAGTGTAGTGCTCGGTTTTCATTGCAAATCCCCATGCGTTGAGGACTATCACCGCAGCGGCAGTCACAGCCGCGATCATGAGCTTTTTCTTTTTCATGCAGTCACCGTCCTTAATATCACTTTTCCCTATTTTACCACACCTATGATGAAAAGTCAATCCGCATATATGAAAACAGTCCGAACAAAATGTTCGGACCATTCTCACATTATATTTATTATGGGGTTCATGAAAGCTTGTTCATGCTTCTCACTGAGGAAGCTTTGAGATGCTGCCTGCGAGGAACTTCTGAATGAGAAGTGCGTCAGCAGATGTTACACCGTCGCCTCTTGACTCAACGTCTGCGAGGTCTGCGCCAACCTCGTCGAACTTGAAGTCGTTCGGGTTAGCAGCTGCCTGCATGATGAATGTCGGGTCAGCAACACTTACTGTACCGTCGTGGTTTGCGTCACCGAATGTCTTTTCACTGTCGGGAACAGTTGTAGTAGTTTCGGGAACGTCCGCAGTGGTTGTAGTAGTGGTAGTTACAGGCTCGGTAGTAGTTGTTGTTGTCGTCGGAGGATCAGGAATATCGGGGCCTATGATAGACTCAGTAGGATTTGTAAGTGTGAGGAGATATGTGAGAGGTGAGTTCCAGTAGATAGTGATCTCGTTTGTGGAATAGCTCTCGCTGTTATCTACCCAGCGCTCTGCGTTGGGATAATCTCTTGTATATGCCTTTGCAGCGCTGTCCTCAAGATTCTGGTTTACGCCGCCTACGAGCATTCCCTTCATTGCCTCGCCTACTGCCATTGAAGGACGGTGGTGAGGATTCTCGGGAGAAACCGTACCATAGCCTGTTACGAAGCTTACACCGCAGGGGTTCGTACCGAGGAGGTAATCCTGCTGAGCGTTTGCTGCGTCGAGGTACTTCTGCTCATTTGTCATCTTATAAGCAAGACCGAGAACGATACCTGCGTTTGCGATAGTCATATTGCTGCCCCAGTCATACTTTGAGATAGCAACGCCATAGGGTGAAGAAGCCGAAGCAGTAACGAACTTGTCAGCCTGTGAGAGAATCTTGCTCTTTGCGTTTGCATATGCGCTTGAGCTTGTATCAGCATCCTTCATCGTAACGAGTGCGATGTTGCCGTAGTCACCGACAGCTGCCCAGTCAAGACCGCTTGAAGCTGTTGAGAAGCTTGACATATAGCTTGCGTCGCCTGTTGCGCGGTACATCTGAGCTGCTGCCCAGTAGCGCTCGTCCTTGTCGGACTTGTCGCCGTACTCGCCTGTTGAGATGTCCTCGGGATTCTTGAAGAGGAAGTTGGGATTCTGCTGGAGCCAGTTCCATGACTTCTTTGCAGCGTCAAGGCACTTATTAGCGAATGTTGCATCAATGTCCTTGTATGTCTCATAAGCGAGAGCCATAGCACCGCAGAAATCTGCTGTTGCAGTTGAGGAAACGGGAGTTACGATGAGCTCACCTGTCTCTTCGGTAGGCATTACATAGCCCGGGAATGTAGCACAGCTTACCTTGTGGTAAACACCGCCGTCAGAAGCCTGCATCTTGAGCATCCACTCGAGCTCATAGCGAGTCTCGTCGAGGATATCGGGCACACCGTTGTTGCTCTCGGGAATGCCGATGTTGTCGCTGTAAGCCTTGGGATTGAAGTCGTAAGCGTACATGAGGTCGGCAACAGCCTTTGAAGCAGCTACAGTATATCTGCCGTAGTCGCCTGCGTCATGCCAGCCGCCTGTAACGTCTATCTTCTGGTTTGTGCCGTAAACTGTTGCGAGGTCTGTGTGGCAGGCAGCGTGACCGAATTTAGAGTCAACGACCTCACAGCCGCAGCGCTGGAGATAGAGCATTCTTACTGAATCATCAAGGAGAGTGTCGTAAACATGATCACCGATAGTGAAGGTGTATGAATCATCAAGACCATTGCACTTGATGAAATAATTACCGGGTTCTGTTACAGAGCTGAAATCGCCCTGCCAATTGGTCTCGTCAGCGGATGAGTTGCTCTTCTGATTGATGAGCTGACCTGTGTAAACGGTCTGATTTGTCTTTGCATCAACTACATCGAAGGCGGACTGTCCGTTGTTCACCTCGCGGAATACAGCAGTTTTCTTAGCGTCAGTCCTGTAGCCGACCTGATTTATATTGATGTCGGGTGCATAGGGACGGCTTGCTGAATAGTCAACATTACTGTCGTCAACGAGCTCGAGCGAAACATTATCAAGGTAGATAGTATGCTCGGGGAGAGTCGGATCAGCCTCCTGAAGTCCGCAGTTGAAGCAGAGCTTTGTCATGATGTCGGTATCCTCCTCCATCGTGAACTGATAGTCGATCGGCTGCGGTGCTGAGGTAACGTCGATACCCTTCCATGTATATGCCTGATATGTACCGCCGTTCTGCTGGATCATGAACTCGATGAAGCGGTTGGCAGTTGACGAGACCTCAAAATGTATGCGATATACGCCGTTCTTATAAAGCGGGATTATATCGTAGCAGAGCTGAACGGCATAGTTCTTTGTTCCTACGTTTGTGATCTTGAATGCAAGCTTTCCGTTTTCATTGGAGATCTTGCAGGCACCGCCGCTCTCCTTGTAGAAGCTCCAGTCGCCGACGCCGCTGTCAAAGCTGGACGAGAAAACGACGCCTGCTGCGAACGAATCAACAGCGGGGATAGCAGGTGCGGATGCAGCGATAACGGCAATTGCTGAAAGCGAAGCCGCAATGCGCTTTAAAGTTTTTTTCTTCATGACAGTACCCTCTCATTCTTTCTTTTTGCGGAAGTACACAGTGCAGATGTGCTCCCGTTCATGTGATTTTTCGGAGAAGTGAGCGGAGTCCCCGAGTGCTAAACGGTGTTCCGATCTCTCCTATACGTGCCTGTGAGCACAAGGCAGGCGAGTGCTTTCCGCCGTCCTCATGCATAGAGTATGCGCTGACAGTTTGGGGATTCAGCGCATAAACATTGGTATTAACATCTTTAATATTATTTTACAGCACAAATGCCCGGAAGTATATTACTTTCATGACAAAAATGGTAAAATTTTGACATCATTTCAGTCCGAACTGAATGCCGCGTCAAAGTCCGGGACGGAATACTGCTTCTTGTATTTCTTGGGAGTAGTCCCCGTGAAATGCCTGAAAACCTTGATGAAGTAGCTCTGAGAGCTGAATCCGAGCAGTGAGCTTATCTCGGTGTCGGTGTATTCCGTATAGAGCAGAAGCGCCGAAGCTTCCTCTATTTTAAGCTTGTTGACGTACTCCGAGAAGGTCATGCCCGTCTCGTCGCGGAACAGCCTTGAGAGGTAGGCTGTGCTTATCCCGAGGAAGTCAGCCGTGTCCTCGAGTGTTACCCTTTTGTGCAGGTGGGTGATGATGTAATCGACCGCGTGGACTATTCGCCTTGAACACACGTTTTTCAGCCTTACAGCACGCATTTTCATAGTGTAGTCCTCTATCATCTCCGCGTGTACTGCTCTCACCTTTTTCTCTGTCCGCGACTTGTCCGCCTTCATTATGTAGTAGTCGCTGAGACTGTACGATTCCTCGGGAGCCATGCCTGCCCGTATGCAGTACCTTGCTATCATCGCTGCGAGCACGACGAGGTGGTATTTGAGGTTTTGCAGGCTGTCCTCGCTGAGCAGACCACAGCCCTCGCAGAACAGCGGCTTTGAGAATACGCGCACGAGCTCCATGTTTCCCGAGCAGACAGCCTCATAGAATGCGGATTCACGGTCAACTGAGGCGTGTACGAAGTCCTCCTCGCGCTTTGAGAGGAGGTGGAGGGTAAGATTGTTTTCGTCCATAGTGTCACCTCACGGAATAATAATTGTAATAATTTGATTATAGCACTTTTTTGACAGAAATGCAAGCGCACGGAGCAGATATATCACAGAAAAACGGCGGCATTTGCGCGGATGGAGCTTTGGACTGTTTTCACGTCAGAAAAATTTGAAAAAACCTCGGAAAATGTCAGATTTTCTCTTGATTTTTTACGCGGAATGTTATATAATTAGATGTAATTTGTTTGGAGGTTTTATTATGGATAATGTCAGCAAGATCGGTTTTGACAATGAAAAATACCTGAAAATGCAGTCTGAGCACATCAGAGAGCGTATCGCCCAGTTTGGCGACAAGCTCTATCTCGAGTTCGGCGGAAAGCTCTTTGACGACTTCCACGCTTCCCGTGTGCTCCCGGGATTCAAGCCCGACAGTAAGCTCCAGATGCTTCTTCAGCTCAAGGACGAGGCGGAAATTGTCATCGTCATCAACTCGGGCGACATAGAAAAGAACAAGGTGCGCGGCGACCTCGGTATCACCTATGATGTCGATGTTATCCGTCTGCTCAATGTTTTCAGAAAGATAGGGCTCTATGTCAGCAGTGTAGTCCTCACTCAGTACGACCACCAGCCGACTGCCGACGCTTTCCAGAGCAGACTTGAATCCCTCGGTGTCAAGGTCTACCACCACTACCACATCGAAGGCTATCCCTCAAACCTCAAGAAGATAATCAGCGACGAGGGCTACGGCAAAAACGACTATATCGAGACCTCACGCAAGCTCGTCGTTATCACAGCACCCGGACCGGGAAGCGGTAAAATGGCTACCTGCCTCTCGCAGATATACCACGAGAACAAGCGCGGCGCAAAGGCAGGCTACGCTAAGTTCGAGACATTCCCGATATGGAACCTGCCCCTCCGTCACCCCGTAAATATCGCTTATGAGGCGGCTACCTCCGATCTCAATGACGTCAACATGATAGACCCCTTTCACCTCGAAGCTTACGGAAAGACTACCGTAAACTACAACCGTGATATTGAGATTTTCCCCGTGCTCAACGCTATGTTCGAGACTATTCTCGGTGAGTCACCGTATAAGTCCCCGACAGACATGGGCGTAAACATGGCGGGCAACTGCATAATCGACGACGACGTTGTGTGCAGTGCCGCAAAGGATGAGATAATCAGAAGATACTACGTTGCTCTTTGCGACAGAAGAAAGGGACTTATCCCCGATGATGAGGTCTACAAGCTCGAGCTCCTCATGAAGCAGGCAAACGTAACTCCCGAGTGCAGAAAGGTCGTTGCGGCTTCGCTCGAAAAGGAAAAGGCTACGGGAGCACCTGCTGCGGCTATGGAACTGCCCGACGGCACTATCCTCACAGGCAAGACCTCCGAGCTCCTCGGAGCAGCCTCGGCACTCCTGCTCAATGCGCTCAAATACTTCGGAGATATCGACGACAGCGTACTCCTTATGTCACCGCACGTTATCGAGCCTATCAACGACCTCAAGGTGCAGCACCTCGGCAATAACAACCCGAGACTTCATACCGACGAGACTCTCCTTGCACTCGCTATCTGCGCGAATACTGACGATAATGCAAAACGCGCTATGGAGCAGATCGCTAAGCTCCGTGGCTGTGAGGTGCACTCCACTGTTATCCTCTCTGCAGTTGATGAAAGAATATTCAAGCGCCTCGGCGTAAATCTCACCTGCGAACCTAAATACGAATCATGATTTTATCGGGGGAAACTTTCTGAGGAAAGCTTTCCCCGAACCCCTTTCAAAGACTTTAATTTGAAATCTTTAAGGGATATAGCGTGTGTCGTCCTTATAGGGCGGCACATTTTTTGCGCTATATCCCTTAAAAATTTGAAGCAAAGCCTTCAAGACAGAAAATCGGGGAAGGCTCCGTCATAGAATCTTCCCCGATAAAACATAATAGATTTGATAACAGTATGTCAATTTACTCAATAACAGGTAATGAAATTACAGTGCCGGAAAGGAACTTTTGTATAGTGAGTGCGTCCTCTGCGGTTATGCCGTCGCCGCCGCCGATAACGTCCGCATAGGGTCTATCCGCGTCCTTGATTACGAAATTATCAGGATTTGCCGCGGACTGCATGATAAGAGTCGGGTCTGCAACTGATACGAATCCGTCGCCGTTTGCGTCGCCGTACACCATAGCTCCGCCGCTGATAACTGTGTCCTCGGGGAAAGCGTTTGTGCCTATAGCCTTGACAGAATCGGGGAGTGCTGCCGTTTTCAGCTCGGTATCGCCTGCAAAGGCATTGCTGCCAACAGCGGTAACTGTGTAGGTCTTGCCGTCGGAGGTGACCTTTGTGGGAATTATGATACTGCTGCCGCCTGCGAATCCCGAATTGTTCTCCCAAGCGCTTCCGTCACCGACCATAGCTGTACCGTCGGCATTCAGCGTGTACCTCACTCCCTGAAAGTCTGCACCGTTTGTAAGGCTGTAATTCGCCTTGTTCAAGTCAGTAGCGTCCGAGTCGAGCTCGTAGTACGGGTAGAGCTCCATAGTGCCTATTGCGATAAGCTCGTCGCTGATAAGTCCCGAGGAATCGCCCTCCTTGGTGGTGAAGCCCTTGAATTTCCATGTGCCGTATTCGTCCGTGTAGGACTGCTCGACAGTGCCTTTCAACAGTGACATTACCGTCACAGCCTCGGCATTTTTAATGCTTTGGGACAGCTCGTCCGTGAAGCCGTAATCGCCCGTGTAGTGCTCGTCGCCGCCTGCGAGGTGGAACGTCACATCATATCCCGAGGGGCCGCCCTCCACGAATCCGATAGGGGTTATCCTCGGGGAATTGCCGCCGAGCTGAGTGAATGTGTCCTCGCTCCAGTAGTTGCGGCTGTCGTTGATGGTGAGTGCCGAAAGCTCCGAATCATCGGCAATTGTCGGGACAGTGCAGTTGAACGCGCAGGCATAGAACGGGATATGCAGTGCGTAGCAGCCGTCCTTTGTGAGCTTGAGGTTCATGGTGTTGAGACCGTAGGTCGTCCACGCGCTCGAATAGCCTGTCGTGCCTATCTTGAAGCCGTCGTACCAGTTGCCGAGCTGGATCTCGGAGTCCACTCCTTCTATCTTGTAGAGGAAGGTGAAGCC
>ONNL01000198.1 GCA_900319195.1 uncultured Ruminococcus sp.
CTTTCGCCCGGTAAGGCAGTTTGACGACACAGATACAGTGCATAGCTGATTTTTTCCAGAAGAGGTTTTTAGAGGTGCCCATAAGCATTATTCAGCGAGGAGCTTCTCGGCAGCAGCGATCTTTGCGCTGACAACGAATATCTCCATAGCCTTTGCGAGCTCGTCGATAGTAGGATATGTCGGAGCTATACGGATATTTCTGTCGTTGGGGTCGATTCCGTAGGGGAACGAAGCGCCTGCGGCCGTAAGTGTAACACCCGCGTCCTTACAGAGCTGAACTATTCTCTTTGCACAGCCGTCAGCGTTGAACGAGATGAAGTAGCCGCCGTCGGGGTCTGTCCACGAGCCTATTCCGAGAGGAGCAAGCTCCCTGTTGAGAGTATCTATAACAAGCTTGAATTTCGGTGCGATGATAGCCTTGTGCTTTTCCATATGCTTGCGCATATTCTCAAATTTGCCGAAGTATCTTACGTGGCGGAGCTGATTCATCTTATCGTAGCTGATAATGCTTATGCCGAGCTGGCTCTTGAGGTCGTCGATATTAGCACGGCTTGCGCCCATTACAGCAACACCTGCGCCCGGGAAGGTTATCTTAGATGTAGAGCCGAATATGTACACGATGTCCTCATTGCCGACCTTCTTAGCCTCGTCGAGAATGTTGAGGATTATCCTCGGGTTGTCAACGAGGTGGTGGATGCAGTAAGCGTTATCCCAGAAGATACGGAAGTCCTTTGCGGCAGGCTTGAGAGCGGCGAAACGCTTGACTGTCTCATCACTGTATGAATAGCCGTCGGGATTTGAATACTGCGGAACACACCAAATACCCTTGATACTGTCGTCTGAGCTTACGAGCTCCTCGACCATATCGATGTCGGGACCGTCGGGTGTCATGGGGACATTTATCAGCTCAACGCCGAAATACTCTGTGACCTTGAAATGTCTGTCATAGCCGGGCACGGGACAAAGGAACTTGATCTTATCAAGCTTCGACCACGGTGTACTTCCGAGAACGCCCTTGTTGAAAGCCGCCTGTATAGTCCAGAACATAGAGTTAAGGCTCGAGTTTCCGAAGATGATTATCTCATCTGTGCTCACGCCTATCATTTCAGAGAAGAATTCCTTAGCCTCGGGAATACCGTCAAGCATACCATAGTTTCTGACGTCCATGCCGTTTTCGCACTTGAAATTCCCGTCCTTCAGAACGTCGAGCATATCAACACTGAGCTCGAGCTGGTCCTGACAGGGCTTTCCTCTTGCCATATTGAGACAGAGCTTCTGTGCACAGTAATCACTGTAAAGAGCCTCTGTCTGAGCCTTAAAGCTTCTGAGCTCATTTTTTTCCATTTGAGATAAATACATTCGGTAACGCACCTTTCAAATTTAAATTACAAACTGCCATTAAAAATTATATCACAACCTTCCGCGGTTTTCAAGAGAAAACATAGCAAATTATATCGGTGAAAATCGTCGATTTTTTGGCGCTTTCGTAAAATCCGATGCTATCATAGGTGATTATGTATATATCAATATTCCGCGCGTTGTGCAGTATCCACGAAAACATCAAACGCTCATTGACAATTTACGGACGATGTGTTATACTTATATAAATATAGACTGACCTGCCGAAAATCAGCACTTCGGCACGGTCATATAAAGGGAATGGGAAAATTTTTTCATATCGGTATTCCGCGAAAGGCACCCTCTGCCTCGGGAATATCAGTATCAGGAGGTAATATCTATGAAAAAAATGTTCTCATCATTGCTGTCATTCACACTGTCCGCCGCCGTGCTCACGGGAGGCTGTTTATCAGCTTCTGCACAGGAAACGGACACCGAGTTCGAGCCGATAGTTCTCACCTTGGGCGAGCTCGAGGAAACACCGTGGCTCAGCGGCGGTATAGCGCTCCTCTCCGACGAGGAGGACGACGGTTCGTATTACTACGGCGACGCGCTCGACGCTAACAACAGAGCTGTATACGACGCGCTCATGAAGCTCCGGACACCGTCAACGGACAAGATAACTATCACGCTCCCCGAGCCTGCGACCTTCACCACGTCCACGAATATAACGGCGCTGTTCTCCGATGATGAGGTAGAGACCTACACGCTTGCGGTATTCGGAAACTGCAAGCCCGGAATCGACAGTCTGCTGTTCGACCACCCCGAGATATTCTGGTTCGACGCGGCAAACTCGAATATTGCAGTCGGAAGTGACACAAAGGTCAGCCGTAAATCCGCGGGAGTTTACCAGTGGACGATAAACAGCATTGCCATTACTCCGAATTATTCCTCGGGATACAGTTCGCTCAATGATGTAAACGACTACAAGGAGCGGCTCGAGGAGGCAGTTGAGGAATTTGCAGTTCCCTATGATACGCGCTATGAGACCATTAAGGCTCTGCACGATAAAATTTCAGAGTTCACATACTATGACACCGCGGCGACCTTTTCAGATTCGTCCGTGGGAGCGATAGTCGAGCCGGGAGTTGTCTGCGAGGGCTACTCCGAAGCATTCAAGCTCTGCTGTGACTCGCTCGGTATTCCGTGCGTGCTCGTTTTCGGCAACTACAATACCACCGCAAATACCGCTCATATGTGGAATTACGTCCAAATGGAGGACGGAAAGTGGTACGCGGTTGACGTGACATGGGACGACCTCGACAACGAGAGTGTCCTGAAATATACATATCTGCTCAAGGGCTCGGAGTCATTCAATACCAATCACACGCCGTCCTCGGATTACAATATCACGCAGTTCACCTACCCCGAGCTCAGCAAGGAGGACTATGTGTTTACCGCTCCCGTTGAGTATCAGACGGGCGACCTCAACCGCGACAGTGAGCTCAGCGTTGCCGACCTTGTGTACTGCTCGAATGCGGTGCTCGGTGAAGCGGTGGAGTATTCCTGCGATGTCAACGGCGACGAAAAAACCAATACCTTTGACCTCATCTTTATGAGAAAGCTGATTTTCCCCGCTTAATTAGCGGCAGCGGCAGAGGTCATATCGTCGGGAGATGATGAAAAATGAAGATCAATCAGATAAGGCTCAACTGCCGCAGAAATTCGTTCACAAGCAGCGATATAAGCTCCGATAATGTCCTGTGCTTTTTCAGGACACCCGTGTCCTGCCGCTTGGGAAGCACCGAAAAGCATACCTCGTGCAGCTCGGCTGCAATAATGAGCGGGACGGCTTCCGTGCACTTTGTCCCCGTCAACTCGGAGCAGCTCAGCTATGACTATGTGAGCTTCCGTCTCACCTCGGCTGAAAAGCAGTATATAGCGTCAATGGAACTGCCGTTTGACGTGCCCGTGGAGCTCCCCGACAACTTTTCGGTGTCGAGCATAATGAAGCTCATAAAGTCGCACTCTCTTCACAGGAACCGCTATTTCGGGGAATTCATGGAGCTTGCAGTGAGAATGATACTCATTTGCATGAGCGAGTCGCTCAGTCCCGAGAGGAAAACTCCCGAGGACAGCATACCAAAATTTGCCGAGCTGAAAGCTCTCCGCGAGGCAATTTACGACGACCCCATGAGCAGTTGGTCTGCCGATGAGATTTGCGAGGATATGGACATAAGCAAGACCTATTTCCACAGGCTGTACTTCGCGGCATTCGGAGTTACCTGCCGTCAGGACGTTATCGAAAGCAGACTGCTCTATGCGGCGGAGCTGCTGAAAAACACCGACCTCTCGGTAAGCGCTATCGCAGAGCAGTGCGGATATGACAGCGACTCATACTTCATGAAGCAATTCAAACAGCATAAGGGATGCACTCCCTCCGAATACCGCCGCACTGTCTCCGA
Source organism: uncultured Ruminococcus sp. (assembly GCA_900319195.1). Taxonomy (GTDB): domain Bacteria; phylum Bacillota; class Clostridia; order Oscillospirales; family Ruminococcaceae; genus Ruminococcus. The sequence goes on from ONNL01000198.1 coordinate 3,804, forward strand.
GTATATGAAATGACACGGCTGACAGGTGCAGGCGGCTAACATTTATTAGCACTTGCTAACATATCCCCCCTATTTCTTTTTTATTTTTTGCAAAACGCAGATTTTGCTCCATTCGCTTGACAGCGGCAAATGCAATATGATAATATTAGAAAGTAAAAAACGGACTCCCGAGTCCATTTTTTATGCCAATCAGTTAGCCTATTCTAACATTATCAAAGGAGCATGAATTATGAAGAAACTCAAGACAACTATAAGTGCCGCTGTATGCGCGGCGACCGTACTAAGCGCTGTTCCCTTCTCGGCTGACGGTGCTGATACAGTTTACGGCACAATGAATATTCCCTATGCGGATTTCTATGCAGCTGAGATAGACGGTGCCTATGATGTGGACGCTGTTTCATCTGCAACAACTAATAAGTGGAATATGAACACAACAGGCTCTCTCGGAGAGGACGGAACATGGACAAACGGCGGACTCGTTGCAGGTACATACAACGACGGAAACGGAACCATTCTCGGTGTTACATACCCTGTTGCAGTCTCGGCAGACGACGTTGCTTTCCTCACGGAAAAATACGGCTTCACAGCACTCGATTCCGCTCCGAAGGCATATAAGGAGGTCACCGTTTCGGGCGAGGACATCACCGTTTCAAAGCTCGTTGACACTGACGGCGCGAGCGATGTTACAGGCACAGCAGCCGTAAACTCTCTTACAAGGTGGGGCGATTATCAGGTGAATGTCACAAACTATCCCACAAGCTGTGACATCTACGGTATCGTAGTCAACACACAGGAGGGCGGAAAGTACGCTCTCCGTCACCTTCAGAATATCTGGAGAAACGGCGAGATAGCGTGGTCTGTAGGAATCACGACGACCGAGCCTCACGGAAACACTCTCGACTATACCAACTATGCCGCTTCAAACGGACAGACGATAAGCTCGATTCAGTACATCACTCTCGACGGCTACACAAACCTCACCGTTGAGCCAAATGCTTATCTCCCCAAGAAGTTTGCAGGCACGGTAACTGCTGAAAATGCAGCGGCAGGCGACGGCTCAACAACATTCACAACAACAGATTTCCCCGAGGACTATGCAGTCTCTGCATCAGTAGCCGACGGCTTCACAGTCTCCGGCGGTACTATCTCCTACACAGGCGCAAAGCCGGGCTCATACACGCTTTCTGTCAGCGACGGCAACGGCGTATATGTTCCCTTCTCGGCAAGCTTCCTGCTCACAACAGACGATATCCCCGTAGCCTACAATAACGGTGCGATCTCAGCAGCCGAGGGCTTCACTGATGAGGACGCAGCAAACTACATCAAGAACATCACCTCTGTCACAGTTAACGGCACGACCTCCAACACCTTTTACCGCCGAGTGCATGAGTATGAGGAGCGTAACGGCATCACCGAGCCTGTCACGGCATAATGCTCACAGACGAACGAGAAAGCCTGTCAGAGCCGTTGAGCATTGCCGAGTGTGGAATTACCCTACAAAAAAACAAGCCCTCAGAAACGGCTTGTAATGCGTTTCTAAAGGCTTGTTTGATATTTGTTTCATTAGGGTTGTCGGTTGTTGTGGTGTGTTTCAGAATGCTTGATTTGACTTGTGCGGAACGGAATAGGAGTGTACCGATAGACTAAGGTATAATGGTGCTATGCTATATTTATTCTGGGCTTGATTCAAGTCTATAACAATCAATAAGAACAACTGTTAATA
>ONNL01000093.1 GCA_900319195.1 uncultured Ruminococcus sp.
AAGTGCCTTGCATATACGCAAATCAAAGATTTGCTCCATGCAATCGGCAAATAGCAAACTCCAAAAACTTTTGTCGTTTGCTATAAAGTATAAAGGGGTATTCAAAGTTTTAGGTGGCTTTTGCAATAAGCGGCGTTCGCATTTGCCTATTATATCACAAACCCTCAGCCTGTCAAGACTAAAACAAGCGCCGCAAGCGGCGGTCTTGACAGCCTATCGTGTTTGTGAGGGTGGGCAAATACGCAAACACCGACCCGAAACGACCACCCAAAAAAGTGATTTACCCATATAAAATTACCTGTCCGAAGCATCAGGTTCTGATAAAGGTTGTGAACAGATGTCATTTCATGATATAAGAGACGCTTTCTTCAGTATTCTCAGCACACTTGAATTCATTGATATAATCGACGTTGCGATACTTGCCTATATAATCTACTATCTGCTGAAGCTTATACGCGAGACCCGTGCGGGTCAGCTCGTCAAGGGCATACTTATCCTTGTCGGCGGCTATTTCATCAGCAATTTCTTCGGTCTCAAGACAATTACATATCTTCTCAAGCAGACACTCGACATCGGACTTATCGCCATGATAATCCTCTTTCAGCCGGAGCTGCGCCGTGTGCTCGAAAAGGCGGGACGTACAAAGTTTGGTGTACGGCTTTTCAATCTCGGTGCTAATTCCGATGAGACGATACAGAGGTGGAAGCCTGCTATCGAGGCTATCTGCGATTCATGCGTGGAGCTTTCCGCAACATATACGGGAGCTCTTATCGTTGTGGAAAGACAGGTCCGCCTCGGTGAACAGATAGAAACGGGAACGATACTCAACGCGACTCCGAGCAAGGAGGTATTCGGCAATATCTTCTACCCGAAAACTCCGCTTCACGACGGAGCGGTCATCATGCGCGACGGCATCATTCTTGCAGCAGCCTGCTTTCTTCCCAAGCCGCAGAAGGACGCTCTTATCAACAAGAAGCTCGGCTCGCGTCACAGAGCGGCTATCGGTATGAGTGAAAATTCCGACGCTATCGTCATAGTTGTCTCTGAGGAGACAGGACAGATCTCCGTTGCCATGAACGGCACCCTCACGAGAGACTATAACCGCGACAAGCTCAAAACACTGCTTGCGGAGGAGCTCTACAACGAGAGCACAGAGAAGAATGCTTCGGCAAAGAAGCGCTTTTTCAGACGCTCGGAGAGGAAGGATAAGGAATGAACCTGTTGAGTAAGCACTGCAAAAAGAAAAAAAGGGGCATGAATTTCAGCCTTGCTGTATATTCTGTGCTCATTGCAATATTTGTATGGTTCGTCATTTCGATGACCTTCTATCCCTCCGTACCCAAGACCATTGATAATGTCCCCCTGACTATCGACATTTCGTCGTCCTCCTCGGAGGAGGGACTTACCGTTATCTCACAGGACGTGAGCAAGGTCAGGATAAAAATACTCGGAAGCCGTACAGAAGTCGGAAACCTCAGAGCAGAGGACTTCAAGGCGTATGTGAGAACTGACGGCGTTGACAGCTCGGGAAAGAGGACTATGTCCGTAGAGGTCAAAAAACCGAAGGGAGTGGAGATACAGTCGATAATTCCTTCAACGGTGTCCGTTGTCTTTGATAAATACGAGACTATCGAGGTGCCTGTTGAGCCGAAGCTTACCAACGTGAAGTTTGCCGAGGGCAAGGCTGCCGATCCCGACGAGGTGTCGTGCGAGCCCTCTGTTGTCAACATCACGGGTCCCTCCGCACAGCTCAGCAAGATAGACAAGTGCTATGCGCTCTCGGACAAGGAGCTCACTCTTGATTCATCATACACCATGCAGAGCGACGACATTCAGCTCTGTGCCGAGGACGGCACCATAATCGACCAGTCCGACCTGACCTTTGACAATTCCGTATTCAGCATAAATATCCCCGTGCTCACGCAAAAGACCGTGGGACTTGCTGTGACGATAGCAAACGCTCCCGAGGACTTCGACCAGTCATATCTGAAATTCAGAATGTCCGCGGACTCGATAACCATTGCCACAAGAAACAGCGACGCACAGATACCCGATACCCTCGAGATAGGCAAGATAGTCCTCAGTGACCTTGATATAGGCTATTCCAAGACATTCGACATCAGCTCGGTACTTGAATCGAAGGAAATGATAAATATGTCCGACCTCGACACAGTTACCGTAACTCTCGAGGATTCGGGACTTATCAAGAAGGACATCACTCTCAGCGACTTCACGGTGAGAAATGCCGCGGACAGCAACTACGATTATAAGGTGCTTACGCAGAGCCTTACTATTACAATGGTAGGGGAGCCTGAGAGCATCAACGAGCTCACCGCGAGCGACATAGTTGCGGACGTTAATCTGCTCAATGCTGATACCTCGCTCTCGCAGTTCACCTATGACGTTACGGTGTCGTGCCCTGCCTATGATAATGTCTGGGCGGTTACGAAATCGAAGGTGACTGTTCAAAAGACCGAGAAGCCGACAACTACAACTGTTCCGACTACTACCACGTAAAAGTACGGCACGTAATATACAAGCAGTTATATTTATGTCAATTTATACACATATCTTTCAAACCTTGCAAATTTTTTCGCAAATATTGCCATTTGTTCACAGAATGTTAACAAAATCTGATAACAAATGTGCTATAATATGATTCGTAAAAAAGTCACAGAATCATAACAGAATGTTAATGTTCTGGGGTTTGAAAGGATGATTTATTATGGGTTCAAAATTCACAGGCAGAGTCAAGGCTTCTGTTCTCAGCCTTGCAATCGCGGCAACTTCCGTGCCCGCAGCTATGGCGGCAACTCCCGCTGGAGCTGTAACAGAGGCAAATATCACGGCTGACGTTCTCAAGACTGCTGCTGTTACTCTTGCAGTTGACGACAGCACAACAGGCACTATCCCCGCAGGTGCAACGTCTATCACGTTCACTATTGAGAGCGAATATGCAACAAGCTTCTCCTATGGTCTCGGTGTATCGACAAGCAGCTCGGGCTATTGGTCAGAGCATACAAAGACAGGTACATGGGCTTCAAAGGGCTCGGGCTATTCAGTTGACCTCAAGGTAGGTACTAACAAGATAACTGTTGAGCTTCCTTCGGACGTTACAACTGGTACAGGCTCAAAGTATGAGCTCAGATGCTACTATTGCTCTCACTGGGACAACAGTGTCGGTGACATGGTCGAAAACTCGGTAACGCTCACAGGTGTTTCGGCAGACGGCGGTTCATCAACAGAGGATCCGTCAGAGACTCCCGAGATCCCGCACAACAACAAGAAGAGCGGCGAGTGGGGCTTCACGGATAACGGCGACGGTACAGCTACTATTTGGGCAACATATACAAAGCAGCTCGAGGAGCTCGATACAGTTCTCACACAGGGCTATGATGAGGATTACTACAAGGATCACCCCGAGGAAGCGGAAGAAGAGGGTTATCCGATAAATTCGAGAAAGTTCTCATATTCCGAGTTCGGTATCACAGACCTCTCGGGTATCACGATCGAGTCCCTTACAGCTACTATCGAGTCGGATACTGAAATGGCAACATTCATGTACGGCGGCGGACTTAACGTAGAGTCCGGTTCACCTTCTGATACTGAGTACGCAAAGGTACAGGCAGGGGTGAAGGAAAGCGGCAGCTACTGGTACAACGACATGGGTGCTGAGGAAGTAGAAAAGTTCGAGGCGGCAGGCGTTGAATTCGGTATTACTCCCGGAAACGGCTGCACTGCAACGGACGCAGGCACATACTACAATGCTTACTGGGAGGTTCCCGCAGAGGTACAGAAGGACGTTACAACTCGTTCAAACGATAGTATATCATTCCAGTTCTGGTATGGTGTCGGCGCTGAGGAAGCTGAGCTTAAAACTGTAACTCTTACAGGCGCAGCTCTCACATATACAAAGACAGTGACAGTTCCCTATACGGCTTCTGTTGAGACAGCTGTCAAGTCTGAGCTGACTTATTCCGATACAGATCTCAACAGCCTGAAGGTTCCCTATGCTGACCTCGGCATTGATGAAAAGAAGAAGGTTTACGCTATTCGTTTCGATATAAGCACAACATCAGATATTGAGAAGCTCGTTTACAATGTTGGTACAAGCACATCATCTGAGGCAACAGATTATTGGTATCAGGATGAAGTAAGCTATGTGGTTCTCAATGCAGGCGATACTGCTGAGCTTATGTGGATAGTTCCCAAAAATCTCGCAGGAACAACAGCTGATACTAATATCATCGGTACAGACGGCGAGGTCTACTTCGGTTACTATTACGGTGCTGCTGATTCCATAAAGATCGACAACATCGAGGTATACTACGATGAGCCTGTTGTAACTACAACAACTACGACGACAACAGTTACCACTACAACAACTACTAAGGCAGCAACAACAACGACTACTGCAAAGGCTACCACAACAACTACAAAGGCTGTAACTACGACCACAACAGCTCCGACTACAGCAGATGTGGATAAGGTCTATGGCGACGCTAATGGTGACGGGATCGTATCCGTTGCTGACCCGACACTCATCATGCAGGTAGCTGCAAATCCTAACGACTTCAGCATAAAGGACGAGGATAAACCGTATGCGGACGTTTCAGGCGGCGGCGACGGCATAACACCTGCTGACGCTCTGACTATCCAGAAATACCTTGCAGGAAGCGTATCTAAACTCCCCGAATAATATAGGTAATAATTCCATATAACAAAAAGCTCTCTGATAACTCAGAGAGCTTTTTTCTGCCGCCGCACTTGCAGGGCAGTATCTATATCAAAGCAGACTTCATAGATATGCCCTGTGTTACGAAGCTCTTCACGGACATATCTGCCACTTCGGAACGGCATAAGTAATCGCCTGCTTACTTTATTTTATGCAAAAATCCGAAAAAGGCAACAAAGAAATTTTTAACAGCTGCATAAAAAAGGCAGGCTATTCTAACCGTGATACCAATATAGAGCTTTGTGTATTCTATTGAGGGAAACCTATGCTGAAACAGGCAAAAAAAATTCCAAAAAAGGCTTGACAAAGGGCGTATATATATGATATAATGTTATTACCTCGTCGGAGGTTTATTTTTTTGCGTCCTTCGAGGGAGGCAAACACTATCTACCCTCGCCTTGAGCGTGGGAAGTAATATTTCAGGAGGTGCCGATATGAGAGTAAAGGTTACTTTGGCTTGTACAGAATGCAAGCAGCGCAACTATGTTTCCAAAAAGAACAAGAAGAATGACCCTGACCGAATCGAAATGATGAAGTATTGCAAATTCTGCAAGAAGAGCACTCTTCATAAGGAAACCAAGTAATCGAAAGGAGTATTTTTATGGCTAAGGATACTTCGGAAAAAAAGGACAAGTCCACCAAAAAGGAGTCCGGCAAGATAGCCAAGTGGTTCAAGGATCTCAGAATTGAATTCAAGAAGGTCGTATGGCCCACTAAGGATACTGTTGTTAAGAATACTTCAGTTGTTGTCGGAGTTATCCTCGCTTCAGCAGTCTTTGTTGGTCTGCTCGATACGGGATTCCTCGCACTGATGGGACTTATCTATCGCTAAGCAAAAGGAAGTCTAAAGGAGGATTGCTATGTCAGAAGCGGCAAAGTGGTATGTTGTTCACACCTATTCGGGATATGAGAACAAGGTTGCCCAGAATATCGAAAAGGTCGTTGAAAACCGCAAGCTTCATGATCTTATCCAGGAAGTTAGAGTTCCTACCGAAAAGGTGACTGAGATCACCGACGGAAAATCAAAAGAGATAGAACGCAAGACCTACCCGGGTTACGTTCTTATCAAAATGGTAGTTACTGACGATTCATGGTATATCGTAAGAAATACCAGAGGCTGCACAGGCTTCGTAGGACCCGCATCAGAACCTACTCCCCTTTCGGAAGAAGAGGTCAAATCACTCTTCGGGATCGACGTTTCTTCAACTGTTGAAATCAACTTCAAGGAAGGCGACAGAGTTCAGATCTCGGGTACAGCTATGGACGGCTTTATCGGCATCGTTCAGAACATCAATCTTGAAGACCGCACAGTTGACCTTCTGGTATCAATGTTCGGTCGTGAGACCCCTACAACACTCCCGCTCAGTCAGGTAGTTGCAGTAGAGGATTAACAGGTCAAAAACGAGCTCACATGAAGAGCTCAGTGGGAGAGGTAAAATATCATTACCCCGCCATTTACCACATTTATGGAGGTGCGAATTCAAATGGCACAGAAAGTAGTTGGCTACATTAAGCTTCAGATCGCAGCAGGAAAGGCTACACCTGCACCGCCTGTTGGACCGGCACTCGGTCAGCACGGCGTTAACATCGTAGCATTCACAAAGGAATTCAACGAGAGAACAAAGAACGATATCGGTATGATCATCCCGGTTATCATCACTGTTTATGCAGACCGTTCATTCTCTTTCATCACAAAGACTCCGCCCGCAGCTGTTCTTATCAAGAAGGCTTGCAACATTGACAAGGCTTCAGGCGAACCCAACAAGAACAAGGTCGCTAACATCACTAAGGAGCAGATCAGAAAGATCGCTGAGACTAAGATGCCCGATCTCAATGCTTCTTCAATTGAATCAGCTATGAGCATGATCGCAGGTACAGCACGCTCAATGGGCGTTGTAGTTGTTGACTAATACGAAGTGAGGACGATAAGGAACACATTCCCTTATCCGACTTCTCAATGGTGGGAGGAAAATTCCGCTAATCGTATCCGCTATAAGCGATACGGTATTACCACTTAAACAGGAGGAAATATAATGAAACACGGTAAGAAATATACAGACAGCGCAAAGGCTGTTGATACTGCAAAGCTCTATGATTCCGCAGAGGCTCTTGAGCTTGTTTGCAGCAACGCAAAGGCAAAGTTCGATGAGACTATCGAAGCTCATATCCGTCTCGGTGTTGACTCAAGACACGCTGACCAGCAGGTAAGAGGCGCAGTTGTTCTCCCGAACGGAACAGGTAAGAACGTAAGAGTTATCGTTTTCTGCAAGGAAGACAAGTACGAGGCTGCTAAGGCTGCTGGTGCTGACTATGTCGGCGGAGCTGATCTCGTTGAGAAGATCACAAAGGAAAACTGGATGGACTTCGACGTTGTTATCGCTTCACCTGATATGATGGGACTCGTTGGTCGTCTCGGTAAGGTGCTCGGTCCCCGCGGACTCATGCCGAACCCGAAGGCCGGCACAGTTACTCCCGATGTTGCAAAGGCTGTAACAGAGGCTAAGGCTGGTAAGATCGAGTATCGTCTTGATAAGACAAACATCATCCACTGCCCTATCGGCAAGGCTTCATTCGGTGCTGAGAAGCTCAACGAGAACTTCACAACACTTATGGAAGCAGTAGTTAAGGCTAAGCCTGCTGCTACAAAGGGTGCATACTTCAAGTCATGCACAGTTACATCTACAATGGGCCCCGGCGTTGCAGTTGCAACAGCTAAGTATGGTGTCTGATCGTTAAGTTAAACGAAATAAGGCTGAGAGCTTCGGTTCTCAGCCTTTTTATTATACATGGAATAAGGTAGTTCATTTTTAGTTTTGCAATAAGCGGCGTTCGCATTTGCCTAT